>NZ_JBTBFV010000055.1:0-34633 GCF_054786995.1 Mycobacterium sp. ZZG | reverse complement strand
GAGCAAATCACGCACCGTCAACGACACCCCGACCGAACAGGAGGCCACCCCCGCGGCACTGACCACCTGAACCATCACCTCGAAGAATCACACGACGACGTCGTACACCACGTCCCTGGACTTGACCGCGAGATGTACTGACCGCACGATTGGCAGAGTTGTATTCCTACGCTCCCCAGACGTCGCCGGCGGCGTACAAGAAGGCGAAGGAGGCCCTTGCGGGCAATGAGGAACTCGTTGTCAATGAAGACGAGCTGAGCCGAATGTTGCCGACCGAACCGCCGAGCGGAGAGAAATAGGCAGTCCCAGGGTTTTTGGTCCGAAAGCGCCCTGGGAACATTTCAGGTCTGCGAACTGCGAGTTCCCTTGGCAAGGGTCAAGGTCTGGGGTGCCCGTCGGGGTCATAGCCCACCCCTGCTGACCTGCGGCTCCACAAGAACCGCCGAACTCGCGGCTGCAGCAGTTTTGCTGCCCGGTGGTCACTCGCGGGCCGCTGCGAGGGGTTGCCCCCCGGCCTCATCGGAGCCGGCTTTGGCGGGTGGCGTGCTTGCGGCCGTTGCATCCTCTGCACAAGACCTGGAGTGGGCCGTGTGGGTCGCCGCCGAAGGTGACTTCGTCGATGTGGTCGGCGGTGAGGTCGTCGCTGGCGTGGGGTTCGCGTCCGTAGCCGGGGCACCAGTTGCCGTGTTGGGCGCGGTGGGCGTCGACTGTGGCTTTGCGGCGGGTGCGGTCGCGTGGCTCGCTGGCTTTGGATCCGAACTGTCGGCGGTACCTGTCGTTGTCGCGCCGGTGTTGGGGGCAGCGGGTCTCGTATTGCAGTTCGGGGCAGCCGGGTTCGGAGCAGGGCCGTATGCGTTGGCGGGGCATGTGTGTCCTCAGTGGTGGCTGTTGGGGTGGCGAACGCGGAGCGCAGGTACTGCTTGCACGCACGGCGTGGTCATGGCGTCCTTGCCCAGAGATACCTAACGGGTTTGACGCTCGCGCGTTCGCCAGGTTGTGGGGTTACGAACCCTCGGGTGCGCCGATGCAGACGACGGCAGCTTCGTGGGGGAAGCCGAAGCCGACCCGCATGGTCGCACGGATGCCCAGTCGATCGCTTTCGAAGTAGCGTGACGGGTCGATGCGCAGGTCGACGTCCTGGCGCACGATGATGAACACCCGGCTTCCGTCGATGGCCCAGACAACATCGTCGGGCACCACGGTGTCGGGCACTGACCACAGTGGTACGCCGAGGATCTGCCGGCGGGTGGGCAGCGTCGGGTCGGGCTGCAGCAGTGGTTCATTCGATCCGGTTTCGCGCTTGACTTTGGATAGGGCCAGCACGGTGGCGGCGTTGGCGACGAATGCGGTGACGGTGGCGCCTTCGTTCTCGGCCAGGGAGATCGCCTCGGCGAACGCGTCGGTGTTCGTCAACGTCGTGGTGGTGGTCGCCTGGTAGGCGATGGACTCGACACCGTCAGGCCCGTTGACGGTGGTTGCGGCGAAGAACGCGGCGTCGACCTTGCGGGCGAGGTCGCGGCCGATGCTGTTGCCGACGAGTTCGGTTGCCGCCGGCGAGGAGTCCTGGGCGAGCTCGTTGGAGATGATCGACAGCGCCGCCAACTTGTCGGGCTTGACGGTGATCTCATCGACCCCGGCATCGGAGGGGGTGATGTCCGAGCCTTCCGGGGTCCAGGCGGCGATGGCGTCGTTGGTGACGATCGGGATGCGGAACTCACCGCTGGTGGTGGGGACCACGGTGGCGATCTGCATCGCTACCGAAGCGCGTTCGACGGGCTGAACTACGAGGGCGCCAACTTCCTCGGGGGTGAGGATTCCGCCGGCAGAACTGGTGTACAAGGGCATTTCTGTTGCTCCTGGTGGTCAGACACGCCACACGGGGCGTGCTGCGATTGCTTGGGGATTCCCTCCGGCGCCCGGCCGTTCGGGTTGCCCACCAGGGGCGGTCGTGCAAGCTCAGGGCGGGCACCCGACCCAAAGTCTCTGAGCTGCACGATCATTCTAGCCTGTGCCGCCGACAGGTGTCACTGTCTGCGGCGCTGGTCGGAGAGCACCTTGGACCAGGTGGGGACAGGCGCGGACTGGCTGCGGACCCCGATCCCGAAGTCGGCACCCGCGGGCCAGCCGGGGGTGTAGTTGGTGCCGAGCTGGGGGCGCTGCTCGACCAGTGTGGTTGCAGCGGCGCGGAGTTCATCGGTGCGGATATCGCCGTTGTCGTCGAGGAAGTCGGTCAGGTCGGCTTGTCCGATGTCGAACAGGTCCGCGGGGGTGGCCAGTACATCGGACACGGCCAATTCGGCGTGACGGCGCTGATAGGTGGCGAGTTGGTCGCGGACAGAAGCGAGTTCGGTTCGGGCTTCACGGAGCTGGCGGCGCCGCTTCGCGGCCTCACCGTTGGGTGAATCCTGCTCGGTGTCAACGTCGGTAGTGGTGTCAACGTCGGTAGTGGTGTCGGATTCCGGCACGGTGTTGGCGTCGATGTCGTCGGCGCTTTCGGCGGCGGCGGGTTCGGCGGTGGGGGCTTCGTTCGGTGTGGTCATGGGTCAGTGTCCTTTCCGGTCGATGATGGTGAGGTTAGGGACGTCGTCGGCGGTAAGCCCGGCAGCGTCGAGCTGGTCGCGGAACACCTGCAGATGAGTAGTGAGAGGCACGGTGTAGGTCTCGTTCGGTGTCATCCCAGCGGGGAAGCCGTCGGAGTCAGGGATCACCTCGCCGGGCACGCTGAAGGTGACCGTGGTGCCTACCGTGTCGTTCAACTCAACGATCTGTTCGCGAGTCAGTGGTGCTGGCGGTACCACGTCGCGCGGAGCTTTCGATGCGTCGTCGGTCATGGGATGGTTCTCCTTCTCTTCAGGCCCCGACGTCGTCTGCGTCGGAGATGTGCCAGACACGCTCGGTCTTCGCGTCACCGTGAGCGGGTACCGAAGTGATCCGTGGGGAAAGGCCCGCGGCGCGGCGCACCGACTGCCACGGGTGGCCAGCCGCTTGCCCGGCGAGTTTCGCGTCCTCGGGTGACACCGTGGCGGTGGGTTGCTTGTCGAGCCAGTTGTCGAGCCAGGCTGCCGCGGACTCGTGCCGAGGAGGGTGCTGGTCGGGGACGATCGACCAGATGGCGCGACCTCGTTTCCGGGAGACGGTGCGCATGTCGGGGTGGGCAGTGCGGGCTTGGTGGATGCTGCTGGTCGTGTACCCGGCAGCGTGGCCGGCTTCGATCACAGCAAATGATTCGACGGTGGTGTGGCCGGCTTCGCGTAGCTGCTCGACGTACCCGCTCAACCATTTGAGACACGACAGCTTCGGGCGGGCAGCCTCGTGCGACCTGCGAGAATCCAAGTCGGTGACGTTAGACGGCGGTTCACCGGTGAACTCGAGGTTCACCCCACCTGAACTGGGCTTTCCTGGGGTGAACTCCGGTTCACCGGTGAACTCCGGATTGAGCGCGTAATGCAGTGCCTTTTCGCCGCGGATCGTGACCACCTGGCTAACCTCTTCCAGATGGGGCAAGACGGCGTCAAAGGCCTCGCGGTAGTGCTGTTTGCCCATCGCCCGGCGCAACTCACTACGCGACATCGGCCCTGAGGCGAGCAGGCGCAGGATGCGGCTGCGCACCGTCTTGGCGTGTCGGTCATCGATCATCTCGTCGAACACAGCGCGGCCGATCGCCCGATCGCGCACCTTTGCCCGGGCGGCTTGCCGGTCGTATTCCAGCACCGAGTTTCGAGTGTCGTCCGACTTGGCCATGATCGCCTCGGACAGCTCCCAGTCGCCGGCGGAAACCACCATTCGGTGGTCGAGGACCGCCAGGGCAGCGGCGACCTTGAGCCGGGTCAGGGTTCGGTGGCCGTCGATAGCCTCACCGAGCCCGCGTCCATTGGCCAAGAGCCCGGCGTTGATGTAGGCACGGATCTCCGGCGGCCCGTACTGCATCAGCACCTGGGGGCCTGCCAGCGCCCACGACGGCACCGCCGTGTCCAATACGCGATCAGGGATCGGGCCGGGCTCGTCTGGCATCTCCGGGTCGGTAACCGGCGCCCACGCCAACCGCTGCGGGGTTCCGCCGGACACATCGTCCATCAACACGGCGGTGTGACCGAACTGCGCGCTGATGGACAGACACATCCTGTACGAGTCAGCTGGAACAGCGCGTGTGGTGGCAAGTGATGCGCCCTTGCTGCCCAAACGGTCTCCTGTCAGTGCGGCCTTGAGTGCGGCCCTGGTGTTGTTGCCCTGGCCCGCGTTCAGAGCTGCCAAGTGGTCGATCTCGGACACAGTGATCAGTGCGCGGGTGATCCGATCTTCAGGGTTCTTCTGCTCTTTGAAGAGTTCGGCGATGCCCTGCCCCGAGCCCAGGCCTTCCTCATGGATGTCGGCTGGCCAGACGACGCGACTGAGCTTGTCGGTCACGCCTTTTCCGGCTCCTGACCGGCCTACGAGGACGACCCCCATGTTCAGTGAGGCCGGCGCTGGAGGCCCCGGGAGCATCACGTGGGGGCCGGTGGTGGCGATCGCCCGGAGCAGGACCGCGTACAGCAGGGCCCACGGTGCAACGTAGCTGGCGCGCGCCCACTGGTAGATCAGCTTGAGTTGGTCAGTGGCCGACCAGAAGTTCTCGTCGTTCACGATGCCTTCCTGATGTAGTCGATCTCGCTGCGGCGCAAGAGTCGGCGAGCAGCAGCGGACCAGTCCGCCGCCTTCCAGATGTCTTCGCCGGCCTCGGAGATGGCGTCCTGGTGAATCTCGTTCGACAACGCCTCCCGGACCCCGCCCAAAATCAGGGACAGCAGCTTGCGGGCGTCTTCGTCGGGCAGCCCGCACCATTGCTGAGTGCCCGCGATCGGCAGAGAAGGCAGTCCGAGTACGACATCGTGCTGCGCTGCGATTCTCATTGCGTAGGTATAGGTCTCGAACCAACTGACTTGTCGGGACGACTGGGGAATTTCCTCAGTCGGATACGCGGGAGTGGCCGCCCCGGTGTCAGGGCGGGCCTCCTCTTCGTGGTGCGGTGTGCTCACCGGGGCATGCCTTCGGTCTTCACCGGGTCGGGCTGGCGTACCGATTCGAGCACTTCGATTAGCAGATCGACGGTTCGCAGGTCGATCTTCTTCGGATATCCGCTCTTATCCGCGAGCAGGTCTCTGAGGAACTCGGTCATCTTCTCGACCAGGTCTTCGCGGCGTTGACGCAACAGCTCCAAGTGCCACACCCGAAGGCAGTCAACACAATCCGCCTCGATCCACGACAACCCTGTCTCGGAGTCCTCGTACTCTTGGTCTCGCGCGTCTGCCGGCTTGATCTGCCGGTCGTCGCCCCGGCGCTTGCCCGACGATGGCCCCGACGGATCTCGGTGCAGTGTGATCTTCTCACCACACAACGCCTTGGTGGTGCACCGACCGGCGTCCCAATCCTCCTGGGCCACATTCTTGTACCAGTAGTGCACGAGGTAAGGGTTCCGGGGAAGCCCCTGCCGGTACTTTGTGGCCACTTCTTCGAGTTGGGCGGCATTGAAGTGGCCGTGGCTGTTTCCGGTAGCGACTCGCTGCATCATCTCCGCGTGATCACGGAAGCTGTCCTTCTCGGGGTGGATGATCGCGTGTGTCGTGATCCGTCCGCACTCGGAGCACTTCAGGTCGCCGGTCTCTCGGTGCCAATTTCGGTCGATGGGGCCGGCGAACCAGTAGTTCTCGGCTTTGTGGTTGCGTGGCCGGCGGCATGTCCGAAGGTTTCCGCAAACGCAGCACAAGGCGTTGAGGATGTTGCTCATCGGCCACCCCCGGCGGCTTCGAGGGTGTCGGCGACGCCGTCGAGCAGGAGGGCGGCTTTACGCAAATGGCCCATCGCCGTCACGAGGTCGACCACCGAGAACAACGGGGCCGTCTTCGGAAGGGCCTGCAGCACGGCGTTGCCGTCGTTGCGGGCCAAGTCGACGAGGTTGACCGCCGCGTCGAGTCGCTGCGCGATGTCGGGGGGGCTGCTCAAGAAGACCTGTTCTTCTTGAGCTGACGCGCCACAGCATCCGCGGGTGTGTGTGCCGATGCCGCCGCAGCACGTGCGGGTGGCGCTGTCGACGGGGCACGGATTGTCTGACATCATGGTTTCTAGATCTCCTTTGTGGTTGTGGTGACTGCTGGGTGGTCGTTTTTCCGAAGGGCCTCGGTTGCCGCCGGGGCCTTTCGCATGTCCGGGGTGCGGTCGTCGTCGACCAGCCCCAAGTCGCAGTGCAATTCCTGCGGAAGCGTCCGCATCAGGCAGCGCCTTCGAGCTTGCTGATGTACTCCTCGATCTGGCGGTCGGTCGAGAATCTGAGCTTTCCGACCTTCACACTGGCCAGCTCACCCGATCGCCAGAGCCGGAACACCAGCGATCTGCTTATGCCGCCGAGTTTGAGGCCGACGGCCTCCCAATCGTTCATCCGATCTCCGTTCGAATCTGTCGTGTACGGCGACACACTCTGACGCCACGCACGACATTAACACGGTTGGCGTGATACGCGACACTATTAAGTGCCAGAATGTCGTCATGGGCGACACTTGGTCTTCAGCTTTGCTTCGCCGACTGGGTGAGCTCATCGCGTCCGATCGGAAGGAGAAGGGCGTTTCGGCCGTCAAGTTGGCCGAGGCCACCGCGCAGTTGGGTGCGCCTATTCACCGCGCGGCGATACCTCGAATCGAGAAGGGTGAGCAGGCGGTCACTGTGCCGGAATTGCTCGCTTTGGGAATAGCGCTTGATTCCGACGCTTCCTGGTGGCTCATCCGCGCTGCGGAGGGGCTCGACGTGACGGGCGAGCGTGATGAGCACATCGACTGGCGAGCGACCCTGGTAGAGGTAATGGATCAGATAATCACGCTAGAACAACAACTTAGACAACTGGATTCGGGGCTTGAGAATCTGCGTATGCCCCAGTCTGTGCGGGAGCATCGCCAGGCCGACCGACAACGGTACATTCAAATGATCGAGTCGCTCCAAGAGCAGCGGGAGACTCTGTTAGAGCTTCTTGAAACTCCAGAGCCCGATGAATCTCGTATGCCATCTCATCGAAAGATGGAAAGCAAGTGAACAGGCAACAGCTCCCCCCGCAGATCAAGAAGGTCGAAGTACTCGACCGACGTACAGGGAAACCTGTTGTGCGGTACCGGGTTAAGGTCGACGTCGGCGTAAACCCCGAGACAGGGAGACGGCAACAAGCGAAGCGACACTGCCGCACTGAAAAAGAAGCCCGCAAGCTGCTCTCCGAACTGCAGAACAAGGCCGCCACGGGCACCTATGTGTCCCCTTCAAAGATCACCGTCGAAGAGATTTGCGCGAATTACGTTGCGGGGAGGCATAATCTGCGGGAGTCCTCGCTATCGAAGCTGGTCTACGACCTTGCGCCGCTTCGCGAACGGCACGGGAAGTTGCCAGCCCAAAGGCTCACCAAGGCCCACATCGACCAGCTCGTCACCGATCTCGTCGCAGGCGGCACCAAGACCGCGAAGAACCGCACCCGCCGACCGTGGTCGCCCGTAGCGGTCAATAAGGTCATCGCCACCATCGACCAGCTCCTCGACGACGCTCTGGAGCAGAAGATCGTGACATCTAACGTCGCCGCGAAGGTGGCGCGGGTGTCGGGCGCACAGAAGGACGTCGATACGTTCACCACGGCTGAAGTTGACCAGCTGCGCAAGCAGTTCGCCAAGGACCGGATCGGGCACGCCTGGGAGCTGGCGTTGTATGGGCTACGACGTGGCGAGATCGCCGGCCTTCGTTGGGTCGACGTCGACCTCCCGGCCAAGACGTTGGTGGTGGCCAACAACAGGGTGTCGGCGGGCGGCGCCACTGTCGAGAACGACCCCAAGTCGCAAGCGTCCCGCCGGGAACTGCCACTGCCGGTGCGCCTGGTGACGGTTCTTCGGGCCGCGAAGAAGCGTCAGGCCGCGGAACGGTTGGCGCTAGGGGAGCACTACGGGTCGGGGGAGTATGTGGTGTCCAACGAGGTCGGGGAGCCGTACAACCCGGCGGTGCTGTCCCGATATTGGGCCGACGCGGTCAAGGCCGCCGGGGTTCGGCACATCAAGCTCCACGGAGGCCGTCACACCGCGGCCACGCTGATGCACCTCGACGGGGTACCGGTCGCTGTCATCGCGGCGTGGATCGGCCACTCCGACCCGACACTGACCCTCCGGGTGTACGCGCACTCCCAGGACGAGGCCCTAAAGGCCGCGGGCCAGTCGCTCGATGGGCGTCCGAACAAGAGTTCCGTCTGACTTGTGACCCTTGGTGACCCTGACGGGTCGAGTCGAACGCATTCGAACAGCATCACCGCTGGTCAACGTGGAGCCGATGACGGGAATCGAACCCGCGTATTCAGCTTGGGAAGCTGATGTTCTGCCATTGAACTACATCGGCCTGTTTGATCAGGAAGGTTAACACCTGGCGGTCCCTCGCTGTGGAGGTGGCCGCAAGCTGGTCAGTCACACTCCGGGGGAATCTGATGAAGCATGTCGTCCCAGTCACCGCGGCCCTGATCGCCGCCATCCTTGCGCCTGCTTCCGCCGGCGCGACCCCGCCCGACGGCGACATCGAGCGCACCGATCTCGCGCAGGGCACCACCGGCGCGCCCGTCGTCATCATCTCCGTCGGGCAGCCAACCACGCTGTATGTCCAGGACCTGGTGCTGCACAGCCCCGCCAGCAGCGGCTGGCACACCCACCCGGGGCCCGAACACACCGTCATCAACGAGGGCACGGTCTACGTCCAATCCGCCCCCGACTGCATCCCCGTCGCGTACCCGGCCGGCCAGGCCGTGTTCATCCCGGCCGGGGTCCCGCACGTCGTGCGCAACGACGCACCCGCTGCCTGCCCCTGACCGGGCGTCATCCCGTTACGCTCGTGCGGTGCTGCTCTCCGACCGCGACATCCGGGCCGAGATCGATGCCGGCAGGCTGGGTGTCGACCCGTTCGACGACAGCCTGGTCCAGCCCTCGAGCGTCGACGTGCGCCTCGACAACCTGTTCCGGGTCTTCAACAACACCCGCTACACCCACATCGACCCCGCGCAGCGCCAGGACGACCTGACCTCGCTGGTCGAACCCAAAGAGGGCGAGCCGTTCGTGCTGCACCCGGGCGAGTTCGTGCTCGGCGCGACGCTCGAGCGCTGCACGCTGCCCGACGACCTCGCCGGCCGACTGGAAGGCAAGTCCTCACTCGGCCGCCTCGGGCTGCTGACCCACTCGACCGCCGGCTTCATCGACCCGGGCTTCTCCGGGCACATCACGCTGGAGCTGTCCAACGTGGCGAACCTGCCCATCACGCTGTGGCCGGGCATGAAGATCGGCCAACTCTGCCTGCTGCGCCTAACCAGCCCGGCCCAGCACCCGTACGGCAGTGGCGCCGTCGGCTCCAAGTACCAGGGCCAGCGCGGTCCCACCCCGTCCCGCTCGTACCAGAATTTCCTCAAGACCAACTGAGCTGAAACGTCATCGCCGCGCCTGGCCCGGCGCGAGTAATGTCGTGGGCACCGGCGCCACCGGTCATTCGTGCCGACGTGTCCCGGCCAGGTCTTCAGCCACGCTCAGCTAACAGCGTCGGATGTAACGCATCAGCTGACCGCGTCGATGAAGTATCTAGTTGTCGGCTCGCCGCGCCCGTGTGAGCAGTGCCGACCGCAACGCTGCAGCAAACTTCGGGAGGGGTCAGTGGACATCGTATTAGGTGTGTCGATGACACCTACGACGGTCCGCATGGTGCTGGTTGAGGGCGAAAAGGCCGACGGTGTGACCGTCGACCACGATGCCTTCGACGTCACGTCGGGGGACGGCTCGGCAAACGCGGCCGAGCATGTGGTCTCGGCGGTGTTGGGCACCAAGGAGAGCGCCGAGACCGGGGGTCATCACCTCAAGTCGATCGGTGTCACGTGGAGCGATCACGCCGAGGCGACCGCCCTTCGCGACGCGCTCGCCGCGCACGGCATCGACGACGTCATGCTCGTCTCGGAGAGCCACGCCGCGGCGTCGCTGGCCCAGGCGGTCGGCCGTGCGGTCGGCTACGACACCACCGCGCTGCTGTTCGTCGATCGCGACACCGCGACCCTGTCGGTGGTGCAGACCGACGACGGCTCGGTGGTCAAGGTGCTCAGCCGCAGCCTGCACAGTGCCGACGCGATGGCGGTGCTGACCGAGATGGCCGCGGCGGTCGCCGCGCAGCCGGCCCCGCCCCAGGGCATGTTCGTCGTCGGCTCCGGCGTGGACATCAGCTCGGTCAAGGCGCACCTCGAACATCTCGTGTCGCTTCCGGTCAGCGCGCCCGACGAGGCCGACCTCGCGCTCGCCCGCGGCGCTGCGCTGGCCTCGGCCGCCGCGCCGGCCTTCGAGGCCACCACGGTCGGGCTGGCCTACTCCCAGGACCCGGACGGCCCGACGGCCGGATCGGTGCTGGGGCTGGCCGCCGCGGACACCCAGCTGGCCCCGGCCGGCGCCGACAGCGGCGATGACCTCGTCGACGAGTTCGCGCCGACCGAGATGCGGCCGGTCGACGAGCAGCGCAAGCCGTTCCTGCTGGTCGGCAGCGCGGTGACCTCACTGTTCGTGATCGGCGTTGCCGCGCTGGTGGTTTCGCTGGCCATCAGCATCCGGCCGACTGCCGACCAGCGGCCCAGCCCGGCGCAGGCCGTGATCGTGCCGAGCCCGCAGGTGCAGGCTCCCGAGCCGGCCCCGGCACGGCAGGAGGCCGCCAACGTGCCCGCCGACCCGCCGTCGGCCGAGACCATCAAGCCACCGGTGCCGGTGGTGCGGGAAGCGCCCCAGCCCCAGCAGGCCCCGCGCACCGTGTACGTCGAGCAACAGGCACCCGCTCCCGCCGCGCCGGCCCCCGCCGCCCCGGCGCCGGCCCCGGCTCCCGTGGCGCCCCCGCCGGTCGTCGCACCGGTGGTCGTCCCGCCGCCGGTGATCGTGCTCCCGCGCCCGCAGTGGACCCCGCCCAAGCCCGCCTGGACGTGGCCCACCCGCACCGCCGAGCCCGACAAGCCGGACGAGCCGTGGCGGCCGCCGTGGCAGAACGACGATGACGACGACAAGCCGGCCCCGACCCTGCCGACGCGGACGGTGCAGCCCACCCGTCCCCAACCCACGGTTCCCCAGGTGCCCCAGGTGCCCCAGTGGCCGGGCAGCGGATCGGGCAACGGCTCGGGCAACGGCTCCGGGTCGAACTCGGGCTCCGGCCCGGGCAACGGCGGCCGCGGCGACGGCGGCTCCGGGCGGGGCTCGGATTCCGGTTCGTCGCGCGGCGGCGGCTCGGGCAGCGGTGTGCCCGGCGACATCAACGGCGACGGCTGCTTCCTGGTCTTCTGCGCTCCCGGGGCAGGCCGCAACTAGCTCGTCACCCGCCGTTGGCCCGACGCTCAGCGGCAGGTGGCCGACCGCTCACCGCGGCTGCCTATACAGGCGGTATGCGGTGCACCGTCTTCGGGACCGGTTACCTCGGCGCCACCCACGCCGCGGGCATGGCCGAACTGGGGCATGACGTGCTCGGGGTGGACGTCGACGCGGGCAAGATCGCCAAGCTCGCCGCCGGTGAGGTGCCGTTCTACGAGCCCGGGCTTCCAGAGATGGTGCAGCGCAACATTGCTGCGGGGCGGCTGCGCTTCACCACCGACTACGCCGAGGCCGCGGCGTTCGCCGACGTGCACTTCCTCGGTGTCGGGACACCGCAGAAGAAGGGCGAATACGGCGCCGACCTGCGTCATGTGCACGCCGTGATCGACACCCTGGTGCCGCTGCTGAGCCGGGCTGCGGTGATCGTCGGCAACTCAACGGTGCCGGTGGGCACCGCCGCAGACCTGAGTGAGCGTGCCGCGGGCCTCGCTCCGGAGGGCGTCACCGTCGAGGTGGCGTGGAATCCGGAGTTCCTGCGGGAGGGGTTCGCCGTGGCGGACACCTTGCACCCCGACCGCATTGTGTTTGGGGTGCAACGGGACTCGCGGTCGGCGGAGCGGGCGGCACGGGAGATCTACGCGCCGCTGCTCGCCGATGGCGTCCCGTTCCTGGTCACCGATCTGCAGACCGCGGAGTTGGTCAAGGTGTCGCCAACGCGTTCCTGGCCACCAAGATCAGCTTCATCAACGCGATCGCGGAGGCGTGTGAGGCCGCCGGCGCCGACGTCACGCTGCTGGCCGACGCGCTCGGACACGACGCCCGCATCGGGCGCCGATTCCTCAACGCGGGCCTCGGTTTCGGCGGCGGCTGCCTACCGAAGGACATCCGCGCGTTCATGGCCCGAGCCGGCGAGCTCGGCGCCAACCACGCGCTGACGTTCCTGCGCGAGGTGGACAGCATCAACATGCGGCGTCGCACCCGCATGGTCGAGCTGGCCACCACCGCCTGCGGCGGGTCGCTGCTGGGCGCCAACATCGCGGTGCTCGGCGCGGCGTTCAAGCCCGAATCCGACGACGTGCGGGACTCGCCCGCCCTGAACGTCGCCGGGATGCTGCAGCTCAACGGCGCCACCGTCAACGTCTACGACCCGCAGGCGATCGAGAACTCCCGCCGGCTGTTCCCGACCCTGAACTACTCGACGACGGCCGTGGAGGCCTGCGACCGCGCCGACGCCGTGCTCGTGCTCACCGAATGGCGGGAGTTCGTCGACCTCGACCCCGCCGCACTGGCGGACACGGTGCGGGCGAAAGTGGTTGTGGACGGCCGCAATTGCCTCGATGTCGGCGCGTGGCAACGGGCCGGCTGGCGGGTGTTCGCGCTGGGCCGGTACGGGGGAGAACCCGCAGCGGCGTAGCGTCGGCTCGTGTCCGTCTACGCGCTGAACCTGTTCGACATCGCCGACCGCGATGAATACCTGGCCTACTCCAAACGCTCGCCGGCCGAAGTCGCCAAGCACGGCGGCCGCGTCGTCGCGCTCGGGCGGTTCCAGGAGTCGATCACCGGCGACATCGCACCGCGCAAGGTCCTGATCCTCGTCGAGTGGGAGTCGCGGGAAGCGTTCGACAGCTACCGCGACGACCCCGACCTGGCCGATCTGCACGCCCACCGGGAGAACGGCTCGTCGTCTTACATCTGGCACCTGTTCGACCGGTTGGACGATCTGCGGCCCCTGCTTAAGCTGACCTGATGGCAGCCGATCTTGCGCAACGTATCCGGTGGCTGGCTCTGCACGGGGTGATCCGCGGTCTGTCGAAGGTCGGGGCGCGTCGCGGCGGAGACCCACAGGCCAGGCTGATCGCGGACCCGGCCGTGCGGGACGACCCCGCCGGGTTCGCCGATGAACTGCGTAACCACGGGCCGGTGGTCCGGTGCCGCGCGGTGCTGATGACCGTCGACCACCAGGCGGCCAACGAGATCCTGCGCTCGGACGACTTCCGGGTGTCCTCGCTCGGCGCGGGCCTGCCGAAGCCGCTGCAGTGGATCAACCGCAAGACCCACCCCGGCCTGCTGCACCCGATCGAGCCGCCGTCGCTGCTGTCGATCGAACCGCCCGACCACACCCGCTGCCGCAAGCTGGTGTCCTCGGTGTTCACCACGCGGGCGGTCGCTGCGCTGCGCGACCGCGTCCAGCAGACCGCCAACGAGCTTCTCGACGACCTGGAACGCGAATCCGGGGTGGTCGACGTCGTCGAACGGTACTGCTCGCAGCTGCCGGTCGCGGTCATCAGCGACATCCTCGGCGTCCCTGAGCAGGACCGCCGGCACATCCTGCACTTCGGTGAGCTCGGTGCACCCAGCCTCGACATCGGCCTTTCCTGGCGGCAGTTCACCCAGGTGCACGAGGGCATCGTCGGCTTCAACGAGTGGCTGGGCGGCCACATCGACGAGCTGCGCCGCAACCCGGGTGACGACCTGATGAGCCAGCTGATCCAGGCCAGCCAGGCCGCCGACGAGGCCAACCGGCTGTCCGACCGCGAGCTGCAGGCCACCGCGGGCCTTGTGCTGGCCGCCGGGTTCGAAACCACGGTGAACCTGCTCGGCAACGGCATCCGGATGCTGCTCGACACCCCCGGACACCTGGATACGCTGGTCGCCCGGCCGCAGCTGTGGCCGAATGCGGTCGAGGAGATCCTGCGGCTGGACTCGCCCGTGCAGATGAGCGCCCGGTTCGCGCGCCGGGACGTCACCGTCGGCGGGACCGACATTCGGCGCGGCGAACTCGTCGTGATCTACCTTGCGGGCGCCAACCGCGACCCGGACGTCTTCCCCGACCCGCACCGGTTCGACATCGAACGTGAGAACGCCGGACGCCACCTGTCGTTCTCGGGCGGCCGGCACTTCTGCCTGGGCGCCGCGCTGGCCCGCGCCGAGGGTGAGGTCGGGCTGCGGACGTTCTTCGAGCGCTATCCCGACGCCCGGCTGGCCGGTGCGGGCAGGCGCCGCGACACCAGGGTGCTGCGCGGGTGGTCAACCTTGCCGATCACCCTTGGAAAGACGCGCGCCGCGCTAGGTTCGTAGAGGTGGACTTCCGAGCAGCCCTGCTCGAGCAGACTCGAGCCTTCGGTGACCTGATTCGATCGGCAGACCCGGCGACGCCGGTGCCCACGTGTGGGGAGTGGACGCTCAAACAGCTCTATCGCCACGTGGGCCGCGGAAACCGTTGGGCCGCCCAGATCATCAGTGAACGACGCAACCAGCCGCTGGACCCGCGCGAAGTGCGGGACGGCAAACCGCCCGACGATCACGAGGCCGCGATCGAATGGTTCGATCAGGGCGCCCGGATGGTGATCGACGCCGTCGACCACGTCGGCGCCGACGCGCGGGTGTGGACCTTCATCGGGCCCCGGCCCGCCGGCTGGTGGATCCGCCGCCGCGTGCACGAGACCGCGGTGCACCGCGCGGACGCGGCCCTGGCGCTCGGCGCCGATTTCGAACTGCCCGCCGATTTCGCCGCCGACTGCCTCAGCGAGTGGATCGAACTGGCCACCGTCGACCGACGGCATCCCCCGGCCCTGGACCCGGGGCAGTCGATCCACCTGCACGCCACCGAGGAGAAGCTGGGTCCGACGGGGGAGTGGAGCATCGCCCACGACGACGACGGGCTGTCGTGGTCGCACACCCACAGCAAGGGCAGCGTGGCGTTGCGCGGCCCCGTCACCGGGCTGCTGCTGGCGACCGTGCGGCGCAGGTCGGCCGCCGACGCCGGGCTCGAGATGTTCGGGGATGCCGCCGTCTGGGACGGGTGGCTGGAGCGCACCCCGTTCTGAGTGGGTACCTTCGCGATCATGACCACTTCGGAGCTGGCCACCGTCCTCGCCTGGCATGACGCGCTGAACGCCGGCGAGGTCGACACGCTGCTGGAGCTCTCCAGCGACGACATCGAGATCGGTCACGCCGGCGGTGCCGCCCAGGGGCACGCCGCGTTGCGCCACTGGGCCGAGGCGCTGGACGAACGGCTCGAACCTGGCCGCATCTACGTCCACGACGGCGTGGTGGTCGTCGAGCAGCAGACGGTATCGGTCACCGGGGAGACCGGTTCGGCGGCGGCGGCGTTCCGAGTCGTGCACGACAAAGTCACGTCGGTGTTCCGTCATCCCGGCCTCGCCGCCGCGCTGGCGGCCACCGAACTGACCGAAGCGGACCTGACCGGCTGATGCGTGGCATCATCCTGGCCGGCGGATCGGGGACCCGGCTGTATCCGATCACCATGGGCGTCAGCAAGCAGTTGGTGCCGGTTTACGACAAGCCGCTGATCTACTATCCGCTGTCCACGTTGATGATGGCCGGCATCCGCGACATCCTGGTGATCACCACCGCGCAGGATGCCCCGGCGTTTCACCGGTTGCTCGGCGACGGTTCGGATTTCGGAATCAACCTGACCTACGCCGTGCAGGACGAGCCCGACGGCCTGGCCCAGGCGTTCGTCATCGGAGCCTCCCACATCGGCACCGAATCAGTGGCTTTGGTGTTGGGGGACAACATCTTCTACGGTCCCGGACTGGGCACCAGCCTGCAGCGCTACCGGAACGTCTCCGGCGGAGCGATATTCGCCTACTGGGTGTCCAATCCGTCGGCGTACGGCGTGGTCGAGTTCGCCGACGACGGCACGGCGCTGTCCCTGGAGGAGAAACCGGCCACGCCGAAGTCGCACTACGCGGTGCCCGGGCTGTACTTCTACGACAACGACGTCGTCGAGATCGCCCGCGGGCTGCGGAAATCCGCGCGCGGAGAATACGAGATCACCGAGATCAACCAGACCTACCTCAACCAGGGCCGGCTGACCGTCGAGACGCTGGCCCGCGGAACGGCGTGGCTGGATACCGGGACTTTCGACTCACTACTGGACGCCAGCGATTTCGTCCGCACCATCGAGCGCAGGCAGGGACTCAAGATCAGCGTGCCCGAAGAGGTGGCGTGGCGGGTGGGCTTCATCGACGACGCCACGCTCGAAGCCCGGGCGAACACCTTGCTCAAGTCCGGTTACGGCGCATATCTGCTGGAGCTGCTGCAGCGCTGAGGCGGCGGTGCCTTGTATCTCCATGGTTCTGTGCTGCGCGCCACAATTGTAAACATTGGTCTATAGGTCTTGTTTTTAGTTCTTTAGGCCCTTACGCTCCTGTCAGTTCAGTGACTCACGTCACCATCGACGAAAGGCAGGCTCTGCATGGCCCTCCGTTCAGACCCCCCGGCGCAGGTCGCCACCCAGGCCGGAGAAGGACACACCCTCAAGCGGGGCGCCATCGGACTGGCCGGTGTGGTGTTCATGGTGGTGGCCTTCTCGGCGCCGATCACCGCGATGACGGGCAACCTGCCGGTGGCCGTCGGTTTCGGGAACGGTCTGGGCGCCCCCGCGGGTTTCGTGATCGCCACCGTCGTGCTCAGCATCTTCAGTATCGGATTCATCGCTCTGGCAAGGCATATCACCGCTGCCGGGGCGTTCTACACGTTCGTCTCCCGCGGATGGTCGAAGATACCGGGCCTGCCCGCCGGGGTGATGTCGATGTTCACCTACATGACGATGGAAGCCGGCCTGATCGGCATCTTCTCCGTGTTCGCAGACCAGGCGATCTCCGCCCAGTTCGGGATCGATCTGCCCTGGCTGGTATATGCCGCGATCGGCGTGATCGTCATCGCCACGCTGTCCCATTGGGACATCTCGGTGGCGGCCAAGGTGCTGGGTGCGGTGCTGGTCGCCGAGATCGTGATGCTGAGCCTGACCGCCACGGCGTCGCTGCTGCATCACCCGGAGGGCATGAGCTGGACCTCGTTGAACCCGGTGAGCGCGCTGAGCACCAACGGAGTCGCCGGCGGCGTGGTGGGTCTGGGTCTGCTGATGGCGTTCTGGTCCTGGGTGGGCTTCGAGTCCACCGCGATCTACGGCGAAGAGTCGAAGAACCCGAAGAAGATCGTCCCGCAGGCCACCATGATCGCCGTCATCGGGATCGGCGTGTTCTATACGTTCATCGCGTGGGGCATGATCGTCGGCAACGGACCCACCAAGGCAGTCGAACTGGCCTCCGGCGCAACACCCTTCGATCTGATCTACGCGCCGACTCAGCAGTACCTGGGCCAGTGGGCGATCGTCGTCTTCGAATGGCTGATGGTCGGGGGTTCATTCGCCTGCGCGCTGGCCATCCACAACTCCGCCGCCCGTTACCTGTTCGCCTTCGGGCGTGACGGGCTGCTGCCTCGTCGCCTGGGTGAGGCGCACCCCAAGCACGCCTCGCCGTATGTCGCGTCGCTGGCCCAGAGCGTGTTCGCCGCGATCGTGCTGATCGTGTGCGCGGCCAGCGGCTCGGACCCCTACGCGGTGTTGTTCGTGCTGGTGGCGATCCTGGCCACGCTGTGCCTGCTGACTGTGCAGACGATGTCGTCGATCGCCACCGTGGTGTACTTCCACGTCAAGAAGCAGCATCCGGAGACCGCCAGCTGGTGGCGCACCCTGGCCGCTCCCATCATCGGCGGTGCCGGCATGGTCTACGTCATCTACCTGATGGCCTCGAACATGTCCGCAGCAGCCGGAACCGCCTCGGACACACTGTTCTTCAAGCTCATTCCGTACATCCTGCTGACCCTGCTGTTCGGGTCGATCGCGCTGGCCCTGTACTGGCGCAAGGCCAAGCCGGAGCTCTACGCCCGCATCGGGTCCACCGTGTTCGACGACAAGCCCGCCGAGTGATGGCCGGCGCCCGCGCCGCAGGATCAGCGCTTGAGCCAGCTTTCCAGCGTGTTCCGGGTGTCGTTGATGTGGGCTTCCATCCGCGACGCGGCCAGCTCGGGCTCGCGGTTCTCGATCGCCTCGAGGATCGATGCGTGGAAGTCGTTGGCATTCGGCTCCAGGCGACCGAAGATGGCGCCCACCGGAAGCCACATGCGGCGGCGGGCATCGCCGACGGCATCGAGCAGGCGGTCGTTCTGGGCCGCTTGCGCGATGCCCATGTGGAAGGCGGTGTCCAGGGTCTGAAACTCGATGGTGCGCTGCGCCGACTGGTCCTTCAGGGCCACGTCCAAGGCGGCCTCCATGCCGCCGAGCAGTTTACGCAGGTCGGCCAGGTCGATGGCGCGACGACGGATGGCGGCGAGCCGGGTGGCGCCGGTCTCGACGATGATGCGGTAGTCGAAGGCATCGCGGATGGCCCGCTTGTTGCGGCGTAGCTCGCGGCGCATCTCGGCGGGGTCGACGTGTGGGGCCTGCACTGTGAAGCCGCCACCACGGCCGCGGCGCACCGCAATCAGGCCTTCGCGTTCCAGGACCGCCACCGCGGTGCGGACCGTGGTGCGGGACACGTCGAGCATTTCGGAGAGCTCGCGTTCGGTGGGCAGGCGGTCGCCGGGCCGGAACTGGCCCAGTTCCAGCGCCCGGCGCATCTGGTCCACCACGAGTTCGTGGGCGGGGATCTGGCGGACCGGGCTCAACGCCGGCGGGCGTTCCGCAGTCATGTGGAGCCCCCTTTCGTTTGCCAGCACGGTACCGCATCGGTCCTTGCGGGGGCTTTGCCTCGCCCTTTAGACCAAAGGTTGAACCGGTCGGACGGGCGAGCCGCAACCCGTGGAAATAAAAGAACTAAAAACTTGACCAATAGGGCTTTATCCGTGAAACTGGCGGTCAGACCGTAATCCGAATCACCAGCCGAGAAGGGTTGAGGCGTTGGGAAACAAAGTCATCGTGACCGGGGGAGCCGGGGTCATCGGGCAGGCGATCTGCCGCCGATTGCTGCAGAGCGGGTACGCACCGGTGGCGGCCGACCTCAAGGATGCCGTCGAGGCGGTCGACTTCGGCCGCGATGGCCTGGAGGGCACACTGCCCCTCGTCATGGACGTCACCGATCGGGCCGACGTGGATTCGGCGGTGGCCTCGACGGTCGACGACGGTGAGGCGCTGTTCGGTTTGGTCAACTGTGCAGGCATCCTGAGGGATTCGTTCCTCGGAGAGCTCGACGAGGCCAAGCTCGAGGTGATGTTCCAGGTGAACATCGCCGGCATGGCCCGGGTCACCGACGCGGTGGCGCCGCTGCTCACCGAGGGCAGTGCCATCGTCAACGTCGGCAGCCTGACCGGACACTTCGGCCGCTTCCGCGGAGCCTCCGTGTACGGAGCCACCAAGGCGGGCATCGCCGCCTATACCCGCTACATCGCCGAAGAGCTTGCGCCGCGGTCTATCCGGGTCAACAACGTCGCCCCAGGAGTGATCCGCGCACCGATGAGCCCGTCGATGGCGCGCGTGTCAGGAGGCGAGGAGATCAGCGCGTCTTATGCGATGCTCAAGCGCATCGGTGAGCCCGAGGAGGTGGCCGAGGCCGTCGAATTCCTGCTCTCCCCGCGGGCCTCGTTCATCACGGCGCAGACCCTGCTGGTGGACGGCGGTGTGGTCGCATGGTGAGCGCCACCGGTCTCGGCACCGATCCCGCCCTCGGCTTCACCTCGGTTGAGGAGGCCAACGCCGTGGCGTTCGAGCGCCTGGACGCCGCCGACCCGTGGGTCGTCGATGTGGCCGCGGCACGCGATGTGCTGCCGGGATACCGCGAGAATCTGGTGCTCACCTCCGGAGCGCCGATGGCATGGCCGGAGTACACCGGCGGTCAGCGTGAGGCGTTGATCGGCGGTGCACTGTTCGAAGGGCTGGCCCACAGCCGTGAGGACGCGATCGCGGGATTCGCCTCGGGACGCATCGAGGTCGGCGCCTGCCAGGACTACGCGGCCGTCGGATCGCTGGCCGGCATCTACACCGCGTCCATGCCGGTGTTCGTGGTGGAGAACCGCACCCACGGTAACCGGGGGTTCTGCAACTTCTACGAAGGCAAGGAACCGCGCCGGCTGAACTACGGCTGCTACGACGAGGGCGTCCACCAGCGCCTGCTGCACGTCAACACCGTGCTCGCGCCCGTGGTCGGGGAGGCGATCCGCCGTCGCGGCGGCATCGCGCTCAAGCCGCTGATCGCGCGTGCCCTGCGGATGGGCGACGAGGTGCACAGCCGCAACGCCGCGGCGTCGATCTTGTTCAACCGGGAGATCATGCCCGCTGTCCTCGACATGTGCGACGATCGCGTGCCCGGCGTCCGCGAGACGCTGCTCCACCTCGCTGAGAATGACTATTTCTTCCTGAGACTGTCGATGGCCGCGGCCAAGGCCTCTGCCGACGCGATGGTGGTGGCCGGTTCGACGCTCATCTCGGCGATGGCGTTCAGCTGCCGGGGTTTCGCGGTGAAACTCGCCGGGCTCGGCGACGCCTGGTTCGAGGGACCGCCGCCCATCCATCAGGGCAAGCTGTTCCCCGGCCACACCGAAGACGAGATCACCTGGATGGGGGGCGAGTCTCCGATCACCGAGACGGTGGGCCTGGGCGGATTCGCCCAGGCGTGCGCGTTGTCGCTGCAGGAGTATCAGGGCGGGTCGCCCGAGGTGATGATCGAGCGCAACCTCGAGATGTACTCGATCACCCACGGCGAGAACAGCACCTACCGCATCCCGCAGTTCGCCTTCCGGGGTACCCCGACCGGCATCGACGCGCGCAAGGTTCTCTCGACCGGGGTGCTGCCGGTGATGGATGTCGGACTCGCCGGCCGCGATGGGGGACAGATCGGCGCGGGAGTGATCCGCGCGCCGCGGGAGTGCTTCGCCGATGCGCTCGCCGAACACCAGCGCCGCTTCGGCCCGCAATGAGCGCCGGCGTGCCCACTCCCGCCCTGCCGATGACCTTCAGCGGCGGCGACGCGTTGGTCACCGGCGCCGCATCGGGCATCGGCGCGGCGATCGCCCGCACGCTGATGTCGGCGGGCGTGCGCACGATTCGTATGGATCTCCGCGCGCCGCAACCGGATCCCGACTTTCCGGCCGATCTGCAGGCCGGTGTGGAGATCGACGTCCGGGAACCGGACCTGCTGGACCGGCTGACCGCGGCCGGCGTCGAGCCCGACCGCGTGGCCTATCTGGTCAATTGCGCAGGGGTTCTGGACGATACGGGTTTCTCAGGCGTGGATCGCACGATGTGGCTGCGCTGCCTGGAGATCAACCTGATGGGCGCCTACAACACTATCGACGCGCTGACCCCGGTGCTGCGTCTCGCGTCGCGGGCCGCCGTGGTGAACATCAGCTCGATCGAAGCGGGACGCGTGGTGGCCCTCACCAATCCCGATCCGACCCCGCAGTACGCGGCGTCCAAGGCGGCGCTGCAGATGCTGACCCAGACGGCGGCCCGTGCGCTGGCAGGCGACGGGATCCGGGTCAACAGTGTCTCGCCCGGATTCGTCGCCACGCCGATGGCGGCGGCACACGGCGACACCGGCGTACTGCCGTCCGCGCTGGCGTCCCGGGTACCGGCGGGACGCTTCGCCGCCCCCGCCGACATCGCCCACGCCGTCGCCTTCCTGCTCAGCGACCAGGCCGGTTACATCACCGGCAGCGACCTGCGCGTCGACGGAGGTTTCCAGCTCACATGACCGAGACCGAAACCACCACCGTGGTGGCCTATGAAGCGTCGCTGGGACGCCCGGCGCGCGTCGGAAGCTGGGATGAACTGGCCAAGGGCACGTTTCGCGTCGCCGTCGAGCACCTCGACCGCGGGAACTGGCAGGCCGCCGCCGAACTGGTCGAGATCTCGGTCGCCGAAGCCGAGGAACTCCGCGACGTGTACGAACGCTGGCCGATCTCGATCCGGCAATGGATCGAATCACGCGGTGTGGCACCCGTTCTCGTCGACGAGGCCGCGTCACGTCTGACTGCCCTGATCGGCGAGCAGGCCATGGGCGGCATCGAAGCGGAGTGGCCGCGGTTCGTCACCGCGGTCGACGAGGCCGCCCACGCCTGTCGCACCCAGCTGCCGACCGCCCCGATGGCGATCGAGACGGCCCGTGCAGTCTGGCAGGGCGTGCACGACCGTGCCGTGGACCGGGTGAGCGGTCTGATCGACATCGCCGTCACCACCGTCGGCGAGCACGCGCTGGGTGATCTGTGGGATGCGCTGATGGCCGACTGGTACGACGTCCACGAGCACCGCTATGCGCTGAGCAACCAACCCTGGGAGACCTCTGCCCACCAGCTCATGATCGCGATCGTCGACGGCTTCCACGCCCACCTGGCCGGCACCGGGCGGCAGGGGGACATCGAGATCATCACGGAGCCCACCCGGGTCGGATTCCGCTTCGCCCCATGCGGATCAGGCGGGCGTAGCCTGGATGCGCGCATCACCGACGGCGCCCCCAGGGCCGGTGGCCCGTTCGGATTCGCCGTGACCACCGCGCGCCACGACTGGGCGTGGAACACCGTCGGCATCTGCAGCTACTGCGTGCACTGCTGCCTGCTCAACGAGGTGATGCCGATCGACCGGCTGGGCTTCCCCACCCGCGTGATCGACGCGCCGACCTGGAACCCGGACGCCCCGGTCACCGAATGCACCTGGTGGGTATACCGCGACCCCGCCGACGTTCCCGACCACGTGTACGAGCGCGTGGGGCGCAGCCCCTCCCGCAGGCCGACCCGACGAGGAGACGTGTGATGCCGGTGGCGATGACACAACTCGAGGTGCCCGACTACGATCTGGGAATCCGGGGAAAGCTGGTCCGCACCGAGAAGACGATGAACCCGGCGGGCTTGGCGTTCTGCACCATCCTCTACGGCCTGTCGGTCGTCGACGAGGTCACCGACACCCCCGCCAGCAACGCCGCCAACGGATATCCCGACGCACGGCTCACGCCTGACGAATCGACCCGCGTCGAGTTGACGTGGCGCCCGGGCACCGAGGCCGTCATCGCCGACATGGTGGGCGCCGACGGCGCGCCGGTCGAAATGTCACCGCGCAACTGCCTGCGCGCGCTCGTCGAGCGCTACGCCGACCGCGGCCTGGAACCGGTGCTGGGGTTCGAGTACGAGTTCTGGTTGTTCCAGGACGGCCCGGCCGGAGCCGACGCGCGCTCGCCGCTGGGCTCCACCGAGAACGCCTACTCGCTGACCAGGGTCTCCCAATCGCACAGCCTGGCCGCCGAATTCATCGATCGCATGCATGCGGTCGGCGTCGAGATCGAGATGTTCCACACCGAACTCGGGCCCGGCTTCTTCGAGTTCACCATGGCTCCGGCTCCGGCGTGCCGGGCCGCCGACGCCGCGGTCCGCGCCCGACAGTATCTGCGCGACCTGTGTGCCGAACGCGGTTTGCATGCCAGCTTCATGGCAAAACCGTTCGGCGACAAGTCCGGTGCCGGCGGTCACGTCCACTCGAGCCTCACCCGTGACGGCGCCAACATCTTCACCGACGGCCCCGGCCGGCTCTCCGCCGACGCCACCCACTACCTGGCGGGCCTGCTCGCCGGCATGGCCGACACCACCGCCCTGTTCAACCCGTACGTGAACTCCTACAAGCGCATCGACCCGGAGATGTTCACCCCGACCGCGGCGACCTACGGCTACGACGACCGCAGCGCGGCATGCCGGTTGATCCTCGATCACGCGAAATCCGCCCGGGTGGAGCATCGCCGACCGGGAGCCGACACTAGTCCGTATCTGGCGGCGTCGGCACTGCTGGCCGCGGGTCTGCACGGCCTGGAGAACGAACTCGGGTTACCGGACAGCGGTGACGGCCCGGCGCCACTGCCCGGTGACCTGTCCACGGCGCTGGACGCCTTCGAGCACTCGGCGTGGCTGCCCGACCTGCTCGGCAAGGCGTTCTGCTCGTCCTTCGCCGCCACCCGCCGTGCCGAAGCCGATCGCTATGCGCAGTGGCTGCGCACCACCATCACGTCCTGGGAACTCACCCGCCACCTGGAGCATCAATGACCGACGAATCAACCCGCCTCGACCTCGACCAGTTCGAGAAGCTCGCCGCGACCGGAGAGATCAACACCGTAGTCTGCGCCACCCCCGACCCCTACGGTCGCCTCGTCGGCAAGCGGCTGACGATCCCGGCGTTCCGGTCGCTGGGGCTGCGCGGTGCGGGGATCAACGCCAGCAGCTTCATCTTCGCGGTCGACCTGGAGATGAACCCTCTGGATCTGCCGGTCTCCAATGCGGCCAACGGCTGGGCCGACATCCGCCTTGTCCCCGACCTGACCACGCTGCGGCGGGTGCCCTGGGAGCCGCACGTCGCGCTGGTCATCTGTGACGCCTACGAATCGCAGTCCGACACCATGCTGTCGGTCGCGCCGCGCACCATCCTGCGGCAGCAGATCGAGCGGGCGCGCGAACAGGGCCTGACGTTCAAGTTCGCCTCCGAACTGGAGTTCTTCCTTGCCGCCACCCCGCCCCGGCAGGCCTGGGAGCTCGGCTACCAGAACCTGAAGATGTTGTCGGACTACCGCTCCGACTACCAGATGATCCAGTCGAGCCGCGACGACTGGTTCATCGAACGGATCCGCAACCAGATGCCCGATTTCGGTGTCTGCATCGAGTCCTCGAAACCGGAGTGGGGACTCGGTCAGCAGGAAGTCACCCTCGACTACTGCGACACGCTGGAGATGGCCGACCGGCACGTGCTGTTCAAGTACGGGGTCAAGCAACTCGCCCACGCCGCGGACCTGACGGTGACGTTCATGGCGAAACCGAAGATCGACGAGGTGGGTTCGTCCTGCCATCTGCACGTCAGCATGTGGTCCTGTGACGGCCTGCCGCTGAGCTGGTCGGCGGAGACCGTCGGGATGTCCGGGAAGTTCGGGTCGTTCGTGGCCGGTCAGCTGAGCCACGCCGCCGACATGACACTGCTTCTGGCGCCGACGGTCAACTCCTACAAGCGGTTTCAGCCCGACCAGTTCGCCGGCACTGCCATAGCGCTCGGAGCGGACAACCGTTCGTGCGCGTTCCGGCTGGTGGGCACCGGCCCGTCGTTCCGGGTCGAGAACCGTATCCCCGGCGGAGACGTCAACCCGTACTACGCGTACTCGGCCACCATCGCCGCCGGACTCGACGGCATCGCCCGTGAGCTGCCCGCGCCGGACATCTTCGACGGTAACGCCTGGACCGGTACCGACGTGCCGGTCGTCCCGACCTCGCTGCATCAGGCGCTGCGCCTGTTCGAGGAGTGCAAGATGGCACGCGCGGCGTTGGGCGACGACGTGTTCGAACACCTGCTGTCGTCATCCCGCAGTGAACTGGTCGCGTTCGACTCCCACACCGTCACCGACTGGGAGATGCGCCGCTACTACGAACGCGTCTGACCCCTACCGTTCGTTCTGTTTCCCCGCAACACGTTTCACAGGAGTTCCGATGCCCATCGACCCCATCGCCCAGAAGATGCTCGCCGATGCCAAGAAGTCCGGGCGCCCCAACGCGCACCTGCTGCCGGTGCCCACGGCCCGGCAGAACTTCGAGGACACCTTCGGGGCGCTGGCGAAGCCGCCGATCCACCGCGTCAGGGACGTGGCGATCCCGACCCGTGACGGCCAGAGCATTCCCGGCCGGTTGTACCTGCCGTCGGAAGACGCCGCCGCGTTGCCGCTGACCGTGTACTACCACGGCGGCGGTTGGCTGCTGGGCAGCATCGACTCCCACGACGTGGCGACCCGTCTGCTGGCCAACGCGTCGGGCAGCGCGGTGCTCTCCGTCGGGTACCGCCGGGGCCCGGAGTCGCGATTCCCGACCGCGGTCCATGATGCGATCGACGCGCTGAATTGGGCGGCCGACCCGGCCTCGGGCCTGGGAGTGGACACCACCCGGCTGGCCGTCGCGGGCGACAGCGCGGGCGGGAACCTCGCCGGCGCCGTCGCATTGCACGTCCGTGACACCGGCGCGCCGGCGCTGCGCCACCAGCTGCTGGTGTACCCGGTGACCATGACGGATCTGACGCGCGGCTTCGACGACGAGTACCAGGGCGTGATGCTCGAACGTGACGAGATGCAATGGCACCAGGACAATTACCTGCCAAGCAGCGACGCCGCCGCCGATCCCCGGGTGAGCATTCTCGATGCCGACCTGGACGGCCTGCCCGCGGCCACGGTGATCCTCGCCGAATGTGACCCGATCCGTCCGCAGGGCGAGCTCTACGCCGAGGCGCTCGCCGAGGCCGGTGTGCCAACGGCCACCCATCGGACCCCGGGCATGGTGCACGGGTTCTTCGGTCTCGACGAGGTGTTCCCGACAGCCTCCGATGCGATGACTTTCGCCGGGCGGCGGCTGTCGGAGGCGCTGGCGGTGCAGCAGCGATGACCCGCACCGCGTTGGTGACGGGTGCCGGCGGCGGGATCGGCGCCGCGACGGTGGCGCGCCTGGCCGCGGACGGCGTTCACGTCCTCGCCACCGACCTCGCAGCGGCCCTGCCCGGGCTCCCCTCGGACGTCGAGTACGTCCCGTACGACCTCCTCCACGGAGACCCCCAGGAACTGCTGGCCGCGGTACCCGGCGGCGCGCTCGACTACCTGGTGAACGCCGCCGGAGTGGCGCTCTTCGACCGAGACGGATCCAGCCTCGACGCCGAGGAGTCCGTCTGGGAACTGACCATGGGGGTCAACCTGCACGGAACACGGCGGCTCACCGTCGCCGCGGTGCCGTGGCTGCGGGCCGGCCATGGCAGGAGCATCGTCAACGTCGCGAGCATCGCCGGCCTGCGCAACATGGATTCACCGTTGGACGCGTATCAGGTGAGCAAGGCCGCGGTGGTCTCGCTGACCCGCAGCCTCGCGCTGCAGCTCGCGCCGGAGGGTATCCGCGCCAACACCGTGTGCCCGGGCGCGATCCTGACTCCGATGATCGAGCCGCTGTACCGCGAGAACCCCGCGCGGCGCACCAACATGGAGGAGCGGACCCCGTTGGGCCGCCTGGGTTTTCCAGCCGACATTGCCAACGCCATCCGCTTCCTGCTCTCGGAGGAAGCATCGTTCATCACCGCCACCGACCTGGTGGTCGACGGCGGTTGGATCGCCCAGACCAAGTAGACAGACCGGCCGGCGGGCCGCTATTGACACCGACATTAATGGTCTAAATACTGAACCTATAGAGCTTTTGAGATTGCATCGCCCATCCGGGCACGAGCGAGGAGACAGCACCGATGACCGCAACCGTCCCAGCCCCACGCGTGGCGATCATCGGTGCCGGGTTCAGCGGCCTGGCCGCCGCGATCGCGCTGCGCCAGAAAGGTATCGAGAACTTCGTCATCTTCGAGCAGGGCGAGGGGATCGGCGGCACCTGGTGGTTCAACCGCTACCCGGGCGCGGAGGTGGACCTCGAGTCGCACGTGTACTCGTTCTCCTACGCGCGCAGCGACTGGACCCGCACCCACGTGGGCTGGCAGGAACTGCAGGAGTATCTGGAACGGGTGGCCCACGAGTGGGACCTGCCCCGGCGGATCAGGTTCAGCGAGAAGGTCATCGACGTCCGTTGGTCCGACGAGGATCAGACCCACACGGTCTCGACGTCCTCCGGCACGGACCACGGGAAGTTCACCGCGGTCATCAGCGCCGTGGGGTTCCTCAACATCCCGGTCGTTCCACCGTTCGCCCGCGAGGAACACGAGTTCGGGGGCGCGATGTGCCACACCTCGGCGTGGATCGACGGCCTGGACCTCACCGGCAAGTCCGTCGGCATCGTCGGCACCGGATCCTCGGCGGTCCAGGTGGTCACCGAGGCAGAGAAGGTCGCCGAAGACGTGACGATCTTCCAGCTCGAGCCCAACTGGCTGGTGCCCAAGAACAGTCGCGACTTCACGCCGCTGGAGCGCCGACTCAACAGACTGCGCGCGGTCTACGCGTGGCGCCGGTGGGCGCTGTATTTCGACTATGACCGCAGGCAGCTGCGGTCGAGTCACGCCCGCAGCACCGGAAGGTTCCACAGGCGGCGGCACCAAGCTTCGCTGGAGTTCATGCGGCGAGAGCTCGCCGGGCGTCCTGATCTTCTCGAAAAGGTCACGCCCACATTTGCTTTCGAGGGAAAGCGCACCGTGTGCAGCGACACCTACTATGCGTCACTGCGCAGCCCCAAGGTGACACTGGTGCCTCACGCGCTCAAAGGCCTCACCCGCACCGGCGCCATCGACGCCAACGGCGACGAACACAATCTCGACGTCATCGTCCTGGCCACCGGTTTCGACGCCGCGAACTACTTGGGCAACTACCAGGTCTACGGCCAGGGCGGGCAGGAGCTGCACAGTGCGTGGCGCGGAGAGCCGGAGGCATTCCTCGGCATGATGGTGCCCGGCTTCCCGAACTTCTTCATCATGTACGGGCCCAACACCAACTCCGTACCGCTGGTCCATTTCTACGAGGCGCAAGCCGACTTCGCCGCCTCCCTCATCCGCCGCGCCGCGAAGACCGGCAGCCGCGTCATCGACGTGCGCCGATCGGCCTTCGTCATCTACAACGACTGGCTGCAGGCCCAGCTCGCCAAGACGGTCTGGGCCAAGACCCACAACTATTTCCGTGCCGGAACCGGCAAGGTCGTCTCGCAGTGGCCCTTCGGTGCGACGCCGTACATCCTGGCGACCAAGCTGCTGCGCAGGATCGCCGTCCGGTTGAGCTGACGCAGGCCCCGACGAGGAAAACCCATGACCGCGAAACCCCTGATTGCCGTCACCCTCAACGCCACCGAACTCGACCGGATGGTGCACTGGCGCAAGATGTTCGACGGCCTGCAAACCGTCGGAGCGATACCGATGGCGGTCGAGTGCGCGAGCTCGATCGTCGACATCGCACACACCGTCGGGACCGTCGACGGGCTGATCATCAGCGGCGGCGGAGACGTGGATCCGCGCCGATGGGGAGGAGACCCCGAGGATCCGACACTGACCTGGGTGAACCCGGTCCGCGACGAGAACGAGATCGCGGCGTTCGAAGCCGCCTGGCAACTGGGTCTCCCCACATTGGCGATCTGCCGTGGCGCCCAACTCGTCACCGCCGCCCGCGGCGGCGCGCTCTATGCGGATCTGCCCCGCGATTTCCCCTCGCCGATCGCGCACCGTCTGGGGGAGGAGGCCCTGCTCGAGACCGCGCACGACGTCGAGCTCGTCGAAGGCGGCCGCATCGCGCGGTGGACGCAGGCCGGCTCCCGCATGAAGGTCAACAGCCAGCACCACCAAGGGGTGCGCCGGTTGGCCGAGGGCTTTACCGCTGCCGCGTACGCCCCCGACGGTTTGGTGGAAGCCTTCGAGTCCCCCGACCACCCGTTCACCGCGGTGCAGTGGCATCCCGAAGTCAACTGGGGGTCGTGCGAGTTCTCCTACCGCATCCTCGATGGCTTCGTCGAGTCGTGCAGGGAGAGGCGGGCCAGCACCTTGTCCAGCGTGACGGGCAGGCCGCGCACCCGGACCCCGGTGGCGTTGTAGACCGCGTTGACGACCGCCGCGGCCGAGCCGACGATGCCGATCTCCCCGGCGCCGCGCGAACCCATCGGGTTGAAATGCTCGTCGACCTCGTCGAGCCAGATGGCGTCGATGTCCTGCACATCCGCGTGCGCGCTGATGTGATAGTTCGCCAGGTCTTGGGTCACGACATGCCCGAAGCGTGGATCGCGCACGCTCTCCTCGTGCAACGCCATCGACAGACCCATCGTCATGCCGCCGATCAGCTGCGAGCGCAGCGTCAGCGCGTTGATCGCCCGGCCGACCGAGAACACCCCGAGCATGCGCGGCACGCGGATCTCGCCGGTGTCCCGGTTGACGCGCGCCTCGACGAAGTGCGCGCCGAACGACGCCACGGTGTACGCGTCGGCATCCGGGTTCTCGGCCGACTCCGCGGTGGTGGTGGCCCCGACCGCGGGCGGATCACCGTGGTCACGCCGGAACTGTTGGGCCGCAGCGACGATCGCCGACCCCCAGGACGTGATGCCCGACGATCCGCCCGCCACCGACGCCGGCGGCAGAGCGGTGTCACCGATGTGCAGATCGACCGCCGCCAGGTCGCATGCCAGTGCATCCGCCGCGATCTGGGACAGCGCCGTCCACGTTCCGGTGCCGATGTCCGCCGCGCCGATGTGCACCTCGTAGCGGCCGTCGGCGGCGTAGGTGATGCGAGCCGCGTTGCCCGGCATCGCCATCCCCGGGTAGGTCGCCGACGCCACCCCGAGGCCCGTGAACCATTCGCCGACAAACCTGTTGCCGGGGTGCGGATCACGCGCCGCCCATCCGAAACGCTCGGCGCCGAGCCGCAGGCACTCCACCAGATGCCGACCCGACCAGGGCTTACCCGTCTCGGGATCGACCTCGGGATCGTTGCGGATCCGCAGTTCGATCGGGTCGATGCCGGCGGCCACCGCGAGCTCGTCCATCGCCACCTCGGCGGCGAACGTGCCGGGGCACTCGCCCGGGGCCCGCATCCAGAACGGGACCGGCACGTCGAGCGCGGCCAGCCGGTGCGATGTCCGGCGGTTCGGCGACGCGTACATCTTGCGTGACGTCACCGCTGTCTGCTCGGCGTATTCTTTGACCGCCGAGGTCTGTTCGATGACATCATGGGCAAGGGCGGTCAGGCGTCCGTCCCGTTCCGCACCAAGGCGCAACCGCTGGATGGTCGGCGTGCGGTAGCCGACGAGCGAGAACATCTGCTGCCGGGTCAGTGCCAGCTTCACCGGGCGTCCGTCGGACCGCTGCGCGGCGAGCAGCGTCAGCACGTTGTGGGCGTGGGGCGCGCCCTTGGAACCGAACCCACCGCCCACATGCGGCGCCACCACGTGTACGTGCTCGGGATCCAACCCGAACAGCGGCGCGAGCGTCTTGCGCACCGCGTGCACTCCCTGCGTGGAGTCGTACAGAGTGACCGACGTGGCGCCGCCGTCGGTGCTCCAGCGTGCGATGCAAGCGTGCGGCTCCATCGGGTTGTTGTGCTCGATGGGTGTGGTGTACGTCTGGTCGACGGTGAACTGGGCGGCTTCGAGCGCCGCGTCGACGTCCCCCTCGGCCGTGTCCGACGGATACGACGCGTTCACCGACTCCGGGGTGTAGAGGCCGGGATGATCCGGGCGCAGCTCGGCGTCATGGGGTTCTTCGCTGTACTCCACCGCCACCAACGCGGCTGCCTCACGGGCGATCTCGGCGGTCTCGGCGACCACGCCGCCGATGATCTGACCGCGGAAATGCACCCGCGCGTCCTGCAGTATCGCCAATTCGCCATCGGAAGTGTCGGCCAGCTCCGGCGCGTCGAACACCGTCAGCACATCCAGAACACCGTCGACGGCACGGGCCGAAGCGATCTCCATCGCGATGACGCGCCCGCGTGCGGCGGTGGACTGCACCGGATGCAGATAGGCCGGACTGTCGACCTGCTGTTCGAACGCGTACGTGGCGGTGCCGGTGACCTTCGCCCGCCCGTCCCGGCGCGCGACGGAGGCGCCGATTGCCCGCGGCTGCAGCAGCGTCATCGCCGGCCTCGCTCGGTCAGCATGCGCAGCTGCGCGATCAGCGCACGCCGGGTCAGCTCCACCTTGAACTCGTTGCCGGGCAACGGTTCGGCCGGTGCGAGTTCGGCATCGGCGGCCGCCGCGAACGCATCCTCGGACGCGAGCGCGCCGTTGAGCATCTCTTCGGCGTGCCGAGCCCGCCACGGCTTGTGCGCGACACCGCCGAGCGCGATCCGCGCGGTCGCGATGGCCTCGCCGACGAAGCTGAGTTCGGCGGCCACCGACACCAGGGCGAACGCGAACGAGGCCCGGTCACGCACCTTGCGATAGTCGGACACCGCGTTCGCAGGGGCGGGCGGGAGTTCGACCGCGGTGATGAGCTCACCGTGCTCGAGGACGGTGTCGCGGTGCGGTTCGTCTCCGGGCAGGCGGTAGAACTCGCCGGCCGGGATGCAACGCGGTCCCTCGGTGCCCTCGACCACGATCTGGGCGTCCAGGGCGCTCATGGCGACCGCCATGTCGGACGGATGGGTGGCGACGCAGTTCGGTGACGCGCCGAGGATGGCGTGGTAGCGCACGTAGCCGCCGATCGCCGAGCAGCCGCTGCCGGGGACCCGCTTGTTGCATGGTGTGGTGACGTCCTGGAAGTACACACACCTGGTGCGCTGCAACAGGTTACCGGCGGTGGTCGCTGCGTTGCGCAACTGCCCGGACGCGCCGGAGAGCAACGCACGAGTCAGCATCGGGTAGTGCGACCGGATCACCGGATGGGCGGCGAGCTCGCTGTTGCGCACGTTGGCGCCGATGCTGACGCCGCCGTCGTCGGTGGCGCTGACCTCCGCGAGCTCCAGGCGGCTGACGTCGACGAGCAGATCCGGTTCGGCCACACCGAGTTTCATGTGATCGACGAGGTTGGTGCCGCCAGCCAGGTAGACCGCGCCCGGATGCCGGGCCAGTGTGGCCACCGCGTCGGCCGGGCTGGTGGCGAGGTGGTAGTCGAAAGGCTTCACCGGACCGCCGCCTTCTCGATGGCGGCGACGATGTTCGGGTAGGCCGCGCAGCGGCACAGGTTTCCGCTCATCCGCTCACGGATCTCGGCGTCGGTGAGCTCCGGAGACGCCTCCAGGTCGTCGGTGACGAAGCTCGGGGCACCGGACTTGGCCTCGTCGAGCATGCCGACGGCCGAGCAGATCTGGCCGGGAGTGCAGTACCCGCACTGGAAGGCGTCTTCCTCGTGGAACGCCTGCGCCACCGGGTGGAGCTCGTCGCCGGTGCCGAGTCCCGCCGCGGTGGTGACTCGCGCTCCGTCGACCGCCACCGCGAACGTCAGGCAGCTGACCACCCGGCGTCCGTCGACCAGCACGGTGCACGAGCCGCACTGCCCGTGGTCGCACCCCTTCTTCGGCGCGGTCGCCTGAAGCCTCTCCCGCAGCATGTCCAACAGCGTCACGCGATGGTCGACAGTCACCGCGCTCCGATGACCGTCGACCTCCAAAGTCACTTCAGAGGTGTATTGAGGCTGGGTCACGTGCGCCCGTGTACCCGACGGCTTACCGGCCAAACGCCGCCGTCAACGCCCGGCTGGTTGCGGGGTGGCCAGCAACGCCGCGATGCCGGTGGTCAATGGCACCGACAACGCCAACGCGATTCCACCGACCGCCGAGCGGGCGACTTCGATCGCGACGCTCTCGCTGGTCAGCACGTCGCCCAGCGAGCGGTTCGCGACGCTGAACAACAACAGCAGCGGCAGGGCACTGCCCGCGTAGGCGAGCACCAGTGTGTAGACCGTGGAGGCGATGTGGTCGCGTCCGACCCGCATCGCGCCGACGAAGACGTCGCGCCGGCCCGCACCGTTGCCGAGCGCGGCGAGTTCGAAGGCCGTGGATGCCTGGGTGACCGTCACGTCGTTGAGCACGCCGAGGGAGCCGATGATGAAGCCGGCCAGCAGCAGCCCGGTGATCGACACATTGCCCAGATACGCCGCGACCTCGTTGTTCTGGTCTTCCGACAGTCCGGTCAGATGCGCCAATTCGATTGCCGCCCAGGACAGTACCGCGGCCAGCAGCAGCGACGCCAGCGTCCCGAGCAGCGCGGCGCTGGTACGCAGGCTGACTCCGTGGGCCAGGTAGATGACCGCGTACAGGATCGCCGACGACGCCACCAACGCCACCGGCACGGCCGGGGCGCCGTCGCGCAGCGCCGGCAACAGGAACACCACCAGCACGCCGAAGGCGACCACGATGCCGACCAGGGCTCGCAGGCCCCGCCACCGGGCCACCGCCACGATCACGATCGCGAACGCCACCGCCAGCGCGGTCAGCGGCCAAGTGCGCTCGTAGTCGTAGAACGCGTAGGTGGTGCTGCCGGTGGCATCGACCTGCCTGCTGATGCGGATGTCGTCCCCGACGGCCAGGACCGGCTGGCCGGGCCCGCCGCTGAACTCCAGCAGCGTGTTGGCGCCGCGGTTGGGGCCGGAATCGATGCGCACCAGCGTCTGCACACAGGCCGCGCGGTCGCCCTCGGCGGGTATCGGATCAGAGGTCAGCACCGCGCCCGCCGACGGGCTGCCGCACACCGCGGCGCTGCTGGACAGCACGTGCCCGGACTCGGTGGTGACCGCCCCGCCCGCGGCGTTCTGGAACGGCAGCGGGATGTCGGCCTTCTCCCCGGTCGGCCACAACAGGGCACCGCCGATCAGCGTCGCGATCCCGATCGCGACGAGCAGACCGACCACGATCCTGGCCGCCAGCGGACCCAGCGGTGACGGGCCGTTCAGCGAGTGCGAGTGCGGGTGCGGGTGCGCGTGAGACACCCGACCAGCCTAGGAAATTGCCGCGCGGACGCTTCGACGGCCGGCCTTAGCCTCGATCCACTGATGAATTGGGGTAGGTGTGCCTCGCTGGGCTGTTGAGGGCTGGTCCTGGTCGCGGGCAGGGGGTATCTGCTGGTCTGTCCAGCTGTTCCTGTGCGCTCCGGTCGGGCCTTTC
>NZ_JBTBFV010000054.1:0-35336 GCF_054786995.1 Mycobacterium sp. ZZG | reverse complement strand
ACTTTCACCGGAAGTGCCTTTCTGACCTGGACTGATTAGTGCGTAGAGAACACCAATCTTCCCAGTTCAAAGGGCACTTTCCTCATTCCGACACCCTGCGACCAGCCGATACATCGGTGGATCGAGGATTAGGCATCGCAATGCCAGACCAGCCGCCTGCCTGAAGAAGGCGATTATTCCGGTAGATAAAGAACCCTTGAAAATGCTCTCCGGACTTCCCGCCAATCCGGAACCCAGTGACGTCAGACTTGGGTGGCCAAATGTGGCATGTCAAGGTCACTGCGGCGGTACCGGCATATGTAGTGAGACTTTTGGGGTAATCAGGATGTCCCGATGTGCCATACGCGAACGGATCGATCGGTGTGATGGGGACTCCGATAGCGAGCGCGATCTCGTCTTGCTCGTCGACCACCACCTCGATATCCAGGCGGCGTTCTTCAATGAGTCGATGGAACACCAGTCCAATGTGTGATCGCAGTGACTGCTCAATGTTGGCGAGCCACTCCTCGGCCTCGAGGTCATTCTTACCGCGATACGAATTTCGAATATCCGTCCAGATCACAGACGTACCAGTCGGGGAACCAAAGAGCATTGCTCGATGGTGCGAAGCGCCACCCGCCGCGTCGGTAGTAAGTACTTCACAGGAGAAGTCCCTTGAGAAGTCGGCGCGCCTCAATCGCCGACCCACGGGCATTCCAGGAGCGGGTTGAGACCACACCGTGAGCACATTGGCGTGGGCGAAAGATGCTGCCTTGAGGCCGATACCGAAATGTCCGAGGTCGGTCTCTACATAGTTGCGTTGGTGCCCTAGGGTGACCGCCTTCGTAATCGCCTCGGGGCCCATTCCGTGACCATTGTCGAGGATTTCGACTCGCACAAGCCGGTGTCTGCTTGTCAGGAGCCGAATCGATACCCTGGACGCGTTCGCATCGACGCTGTTGTCGATGACATCGGCGATTGCCGATTCCAGAGTGTGGTTAGCGCCGAGGCTCGCGACGAGGCCTGGGTCCGGTGCAAGGTGGATTCGTTCAACAACGTCCGTCTGGTCAACCATGCCTCTATCCCCGGCTCCCTCGTTCACACGTGCATGCTCTCAGAGCGTATGGAAGTTGGTTACCAGAAACCACCGACGTTCTCGTTGTCAGGCGGCTTCGGCGGCGGCGCGAGTGCCCTCTGTATCCGATCCGCGGCTTCGTCGGGCGATTCGTGTTCCCACACTCGTATCACCGTCCAGCCAGCCGCCGCGAGGCGACGGTCCGTCTCGCGATCTCGTTCGCTGTTAAGTCTGAGTTTGGCGGCCCACCACGCACCGTTGCGTCTCGGCAAGGTCCGGTGCTGCGGACACCCGTGCCAGAAGCAACCGTCGACGAACACGATGACCCGCTGCCGAGTGAAACTCACGTCTGCGCGTCGGCGCGGTAACCCAGGGAGTGGATGGTTGACGCGATAGCGAAGACCCCTCGCATGCAGGATGCGTCGGAGCGCGACCTCCGGAGTGGTGTCGTGAGTGCGCTGCCGTGCCATCCGACGTGAGGTCGCAACGTCGGTCGTCGGGAACGTCCTCGTCACATGTCGAGGGTAGCTTTCGGCCCGGTCTCAATCGGAGCACGGCGGTAGCGATTTGTCGGCGGTGCCGCATATGTTACCGCCATGGACCGCGGGGAGAGGGTAGCTACTGCGCGTGCAGTCAAGGTGCTCGATCTGTTCTGCGGGGCCGGAGGCCTAAGTGAGGGATTTGCACAGGCATCGTCACGATTCGTCACCGTTCGTGCCGTCGAACACGACGGCGCTGCTGCCGCGACATATGCCGAGAATCATGGCGAAGACGTGGTTTTTGCAGGCAGTATCGAGGATTGGTTAAAGCAGGACGAGGTGCCGGCGGCCGACGTTGTAGTGGGGGGGCCGCCATGTCAGGGATTTTCAGCACTAGGAAAACAGGACGTCCTCGATTACAGAAACCAATTGTGGCTGCGGTACGCGGATGCGATCCGTATGGCGCAGCCCAAGTACTTTGTGTTGGAGAATGTGCCAGCGTTTCTTTCATCAGATCAATTGAAACGGTTCAAACGGCAGTGCCAACCGAGCAGTCGATTAGGTGACTACACTTTTGAGTCCAAGATTCTGAATGCAGCCGACTTTGGGTCTCCGCAATTGCGGCGGAGGGTCATTGTAATCGGCCGCCACAGAGACTTGCCGCCCCCCGGCTTCCCTGATCGGCAGTATTCGCGCGAGAATCATCGGCGGCTTAAGGATGCTCTGGCGGGCCTGCCCGAATCCGTTCGCCAGATCGCCTTGCCCCCAGGCTGTGTCCAACGATGGGGTAGGAAGTACCCAGGTGTTTTCCAGACCACTGAGCTCCATTTGGCGCGTACGTACGAGGATCGGTCACTCGAACGGTTCGGCCATATTCCGCCAGGTGGAAACAGGTTCGACATACCGCCGCACTTGCTACCTGATTGTTGGCTGCGACACAAGAACGGCGCTGGCGATGTAATGGGTCGACTAAAGTGGGATCAGCCATCTGTAACGATCAGGACGGAGTTTTACAAACCCGAGAAGGGACGCTACTTGCATCCCACCGAAAATCGGGCCTTAACTCATCACGAAGCCGCGCGAATTCAAGGATTCCCGGACACGTATAAGTGGATTGGTTCCAAGGCTGCGATTGCTCGCCAAATTGGAAATGCTGTACCAATTCCCTTGGGGACCAAGATCGCCGAACATCTGTTGGAGTATTTCTGATTGACCTAAGTCGCGGGTCCGACGCACGATAACAGGGCCAAATCATCCGAAGCGCTCTTTCTCATGCCCCGATGCACTGACCGCACTCGCTAAATTTCCCCATCGACGGCTCATCGAAATTCCCACCCGCGTGGCGCCGCCGAGAATTGCGGCAGCCGCACTGCACCGTCAAGAACATTGTTTTTGACAAGTTCGATTCGAAGCCCGCCAGGCCGGGTGCCGCTACCACCGCAGGCCGAACGGACGCACAACTACGATTCAGCGGCCGATCTCTTTGGTGCAAAGCTTGGTGGCCCGGGATGCGACGCAGGCAACGGACACGACAAACTCGGGTGTACTTGGGCAGCCACGGACTCGGCGGGCCCTAGCTTGCAGCCACTCGTAAGCTCGGCGCCGACCCGTCGGGCATAAGTAATTCCACTGCGACGCGGCAGCAACCGGCTCGTCCCCGTGGAATGCGATGCCTGGTCGGGCATCCGCGAGACGCTCAAAGCACCTCGCCTCAGCGTCCGATTCGCGATCATCGGTGATCTTGCGATCAGCGTCCACAGCTTCTGCCGCTCGGCGCGTCGAGTCATCTCGAACTCCCGCTCGGCGGCCTCCAGTCGGCGTTCCTTTTCCGCCTTCTGCGCGAACCAATAGATCCCGGCGAACACACCCACGAGCACCGCGCCGCCGACGAACCACCAGATGTACTTGATGACGAACCCGACCGCGAGGAGCACCAGCAGGATGGCGCAGAACACCGAGCCGTCACTCGGCTGCGAATAGCGTCCCCTCGATGCCATCTCCGTCTCCTCCCCAGCCGGATCGTGGAGTCATCACGATAGAAGCGGGGTCTGACATCTCCGATTCCGCACGACGGCAGCAAACGCCAGCACGTCGCGAACGATGCCGCTAGAACCGTCCATCGCCCGGTCGCGACACGGCACCGCCCGTTTCGAATCGCTAGGCTGGCGGCAGTGCGCTGCGTGCCGACGTGTGCGCGCGCAGCGCGAGCGATGGGTTAAGGATCGAAAAGCATGCGGGCCGACAGAGCGCAACCACAGCTCATCGCCGCGACCGCGCCCGCCGAACCCCCGAAGACCCGCCGTCGACAGCTCCTGCTGACCCTCATCGCCACACCGTTTGCGTTGCTGGTCGTCGCCTACCTCGGTGATCTGCTGTACAGCAAAGACCGAGTGATCCGGGGGACCACCGCGGCGGGTGTCCCCATCGGTGGTCTGACGCTGACCGACGCCGAGGAGCAACTGCGCGCCGCGGTCACCCCACGCACCACCCGACCGATCCCCGTCACCGCCGGCCCGGAGCGCCGCGAGATCGACCCGGCGTCGGCAGGGCTCACGATTGACTGGCGCGCCACCGTGGGCCAGGCCGGCGCCCAGCCGCTGAACCCGATCACCCGTCTGTCGTCGCTGTTCACCACCCACGAGATCGGCGTCGTCTCGAGCGCTGATGACGCAGCGCTCACCGCCGCCGTCGACGACCTGGCCGCCGTCGTCGCCCAGGATCCGGTCGAGGGCACCGTGCGCTTCGAGGGCCGCGAGCCCGTCGGCGTCGACCCGGAGGTTGGCCGCCGGCTCGACGTCGACGCTGCCACCGAACTGCTCAAGCGTGACTGGGCCACCGGCAGCACCGTCGACCTGCCGATGATCGAATTGGAGCCCCGCACAACAGCGTCCGATGTCGAGGCCGCTGTCGCCGACATCGCCGCCCCCGCGGTGTCCGGGCCGCTGATCATCACCGGCGAGGACGACGCCCGCGCCGTGATTTCCGAGAACGTGATCGCCGCGGCCCTCACCTTCGACGTCGGCGACCGCGACATCGTGGCCACCGTCGACCAGAACGCCATCGCCGACGCCGCCCGGCCCCAGCTCGCCGACTCGGAAGTGCCACGGCGCGACGCGACCATCGATTTCACCGCGTCCCCGCCGGCGAAGGTGCCGTCGCAGGACGGCCGTCGCATCGACTACGACGACACCCTCGCCGACCTGATGGACGTGCTGACCGACACCACCGACCGTGAGATCACGGCCGTCTATGTGGACGAGCCGGCGACGTTCACCACCGCCGACATCGACGGGCTCGGTCACGTCCAGGTCATCGGCGAATTCCAGACCTCCGGCTTTTCCGGTGACTCCGGCGTGAACATCAAACGCGCCGCGGGGGCGATCGACGGCATCGTCGTCGCGCCCGGGGAGACGTTCAGCCTCAACGGCGCCACCAACCCGCGCACCGCCGCCAACGGCTATGTCGAGGCCGGCATCATCCTCAACGGCAGACCGGACAGCGGTGTCGGCGGCGGCGTCTCCCAGGTGGCCACCACGCTGTTCAACGCCGCGTACTTCGCGGGCATGGAGCTTGTCGAGCATCAGGAGCACAGCTACTACATCAGCCGGTATCCCGCGGGCCGCGAGGCCACCGTGTTCGGCGACGAGATCGACGTGAAGTTCCGCAACGACGGACCGTCCCCGGTGCAGATCCAGACCACCTGGACGTCGTCGGCGGTCACCGTCCAGTTGGTGGGGATCAAACGCTACGAGGTGACGTCGGCGCAGAGCCCGCCGTCGGCGCCGACGAGCCCGAGGACCATCACGATCCCGGCAGGGGAGTCGTGCAGCGCCAGCAGCGGCGCACCGGGGTTCACCATCACCGACACCCGCACCCTGCGCGACATCGTCACCGGCGATACCCGCCGAGAATCCCACACCGTGCGCTATGACCCGATCCCCAAGGTGGTGTGCGGGGGCTGACCGCCGGTGAGCTGAGCGTCGCCGGTGCGTCGGCGGTTGAACTCGCGGGAATACGTGTCAGCCAAATCCTCGGCGCGGCAGCGGTACTCGTCACGATTGAGCGTGCCGTCGCTGAGTTTGAAGCGGGAGGCCAGCCGTGCCAGGCGGTGCGCACCTTCGTTGAGCGGCTCACCTGAATGGCCCTTGACCCAGTGCACCGTGATCTGATCCCGATGCTCGTAGATCGTCTGCCGAATGCGGACGAGTCCAGGTGTCTTGCCGCTTTCGCGATAGGCCGGATATCTCTTCGGCAGCACGTCGTGACCGTCCGTCCACCGTTCCACGAGCTCCACCGCGGCGGCATTGTCGCTGTAGATCGTCATGTCGCGACCGCGCAGTTTCTGCACGGCAGCGCCGATCGCGCGGACCTCGGCGACCAGCACCACCGCTGAGCCGTGCATCTTTGTCGAGTGGCGAACAGCGTCCAGTCCGTACTCGCCAGACGATGCGAGCCAGGCGGAGCCGGCGATTATCCTCTTGCGCACCGAGCCATCCGTCGCCACAAACAGAGGAGCCGCCGTCGGCGTGACGCCGGACGACATCTCGCCGTTCAGCATCGCCGGTACGTCCCCCGGTGGTTCAGGTGCCATCTGCGTCTCCTCCCCAAGACGTTGAGATGGACGGTAATTGGGCGGTCCGACATGTCACTGCTCCCAGGTAGCGTCCGCGCCATGACTGACAGACACAGACGACACAAAGCCAAGCAGGCGCGTCGGAACGCACAGCGGGCACGGAAACGTCGCGCTGACGCAGGCTCTGAACCGCCTCCTGACCCTCCGCAACAGGACCAGACGAGACATCTGAGCCCATGGAGTTTTCTGGTGTACGCCAGCAAGCAGGTCGAGGCAGCGAAGCCCGACCCGTTGGCGAACTTCCGTTCCCACCAGGAAGATCTACTCGACTTCGACTATTTCATCAAGAGCCTCGTCGACGACCCCACCCCAGAGTCCGCGTCCGCCGTAGCGCTGTTCGCCGAACTGCTGGACGGCGAACAGCAGTTGCGCTTCCGGGAAGCGTTGGACGCCTACAGCGGTCCGTTGGTGCCGTGGGTGGCCGCACTGCGCGACGTCGACGTGTACCGCGCCGTGCGCCTCACGCACGTCCTCGGAGACTTCGACCAGATCCTGCTCGGGGCCCGACTCGTCGACGGTCAGGAAGCAACGTGTGGGGTTTGGATCGATCACCTCGACGACTATGAGATTGCCGATGCTGCAGTTTGTGTCGCGAAGCTCGACGATGTCGTGGCCGAGCTATCCGGTCCTGACGTCTCACCCTCCGACATGACCCTCGCCGATGCACGGGTCTGGATCGACTATGGGTTGAGGCGGCCATTCTTCTTTCGGGAGACCGCGTCATGGCCCGATTGCCGGCCGTTGGTGAAGTGGTTGGTCAGTCGACTGCCCGACGGCGGCGATATGTATCGGCCACCGAGTTGGGATCACGCCGCGACCGAGGCGCTGCTCGATGAGTTCTTTGCGTCCGAGGCCGGAGCCGTCTACAACAGTCACGACCACCGGGACCTCCTACGCGAACTCATGGAATCGGGGACGGCAGACCCTTTCCGCTGGAGCGCGGCGCGCGTGGAACAGGTTCTCGGATCACCGCTGTTGGAGAGTAGGCACGCGCTGAAGGTGCTCCTGGATGTGCCCGACCTGCTGCGGGCTTTCATCCCGTTTGCGCACGAGCGAAGTGGAATCCGCGAGCGCTTGACCGCACAGACCATCGCTGCCCTCGCGTGGAGGGATGGTGACAGAAGATCTGCGTGAACCGCCGGTGCGCTGAGGCGTCGATCGACCCGGACGGCGGTCAGGTTTGATCAATCCCACATTTCGGTGAATTCGCCGTAGCGGCTGCGGTCGGAACGCGGCGCGTGTCAGCCTGGAGTCATGACTGCGAAGCGGAATTCGCACCGCGCGGATCTCGTGCTGTCCGGCGGCGGGGTCAAGGGCATCGGACTGGTCGGGGCGGTCGGTGCGCTGCGCGACGCAGGCTATGCGCTCCAGCGCATCTCGGGAACCTCGGCCGGCTCGCTGGTCGGCTCGGTGGTGGCCGCGGCGACCCAGGCCGGCGGGATCACCGCCGACCAGCTGCGTGACCTCGCGGTGGACGTGCCCTACCGCAGGTTCAGCGACAGCGGCCCGATCGAGCGCATCCCGCTGGTCGGTACCACCTGGGGTCTGGTGCGGGGGACCGGCATCTACCGCGGCGACTTCGCGCACCAATGGATCCGCGGTGAGCTGAAGAACCTGGGTGTCAGCACGTTCGGTGACCTGGCGATCGACGACGACAGCCTGTTGCCGGAGCGCCGGTACCGGCTGGTGGTCACCGTGGCCGACCTGACCAACGGCCAGCTGGTGCGGCTGCCGTGGGACTACGAGCGCCTCTACGGCCTCGACCCCGACGAGCAGTCCGTCGCCGACGCGGTCCGGGCCTCGATGTCGATACCGTTTCTGTTCCGGCCGGTCACGCTGAAAGACGCTGCCGGCCAACGCTGCACGCTGGTCGACGGCGGGGTGCTGTCGAACTTCCCGATCGACTCGCTCGACCGCCTCGACGGCGCGGGGCCCCGCTGGCCGACGTTCGGGGTGACGGTGTTGCCCTACCTCCCTGCCCCGACCGCCGAACAGCTCATTCCCGGCCTGCGGCTGCCGTGGGACGGGCCGACGTTCCTGGAAAGTCTGCTCACCACCATGCTGGTCGGCCACGACCAGGCCTACCTCGACCAACCGTGGGTCAAGGTGCGCGCCATCGAGGTGGACTCGACCGACGTCGGCGTCCTCGACTTCGGCATCACCCGCGCCGAGGCTGACGCGCTCTACGACAAGGGCTACGCGGCGGCTGCCGAGTTCCTCAGAACCTGGGACTGGCCGGCGTACGTGAACCGCTTCCGGCGCGCCACTACGTGACGTGGGGCGCTCCTCGTTCCTTTGAGTCGCGAGCACGCGCTCTGCGAGCGGGGCGGCGCTTCACCGGCTGGTGTCTGTGACGGGACGCTGAGAGACGCGTGGTCGGGTGCACGACCGCGACGTCCGTAGGGCGGTGTCACGCAATCCGCAGCGCCTCTACTGGTTGACCCGAAATCTGTGCGATCAGGCTGAAATCCTTGTCGAGGCCGAGAACCGTCAATCCGGCGACTTCGGCCGTGGCGGCGATGAGCAAGTCGGGAATCGATGGCGCGCGGTGCAAACCGCGGTCGGCGAGGATGAGCTGTACTTCACGGACGCGATCTTCGATGGCCGGCGTCATGTACTCGACGGGCATAAGTGCCAAGGGCGGCGAGACAACTTCGAAGTGCGCCTCCGCCGCTGTGCGAAACGAATAGCCGATCTCGAGGAACGTCACCGTGCTGATGTGGACCAGCCCGCGTTCGATGCGTTGCATTCAGTTATCGACGTCGGGTGAGTCCGCGAGTCGCGTGTGCGCCGACTTGTCGATCAGCCACGATCTCAGCGCCACGCGCGGTCCATCACCTCTGGGTCATCAAGGTCGGAAGCTGCTGCCGCCGCCCGGCGCAGATCCTCGATCGTCAACCGACCGCGAGACTCGCCATGAGTGCGCTCGGCCTCGAAGCGTCGCCTGAGATACTCCTGCCGCGACAGCCCTTGTGCCGCGGCGGCGGCATCGATATGTGCCACGGCCGCGTCTGACAAACCCCTGATCAACACATCTGCCATGCGCCTGACCTCCCGATATCGCTGACACCGTACGCCGCGGCCGGTCGGGGCGGTGCACCTTCTGACGCGTTAACCGGCGATCCGCAGTAGGAACTTGTCGCCGCGCCTACCTAGTCTCAAGGTCGTGGACTACTCGGCCCTCACCACGCTGCGCGAGCGACACCCCGCCTGGCGGCTGTTGCGCGCGGGCAATGCCGCGCTGGTCCTGTCCTTCCTCGGCCAGTTCTTCGTCGAAGCCAACCGCGGCGCATGCTCGGCCAGTGTGCTCGCCGACGCCCTGGACGACCACCTCTACGCCCTGAACGCCGACGAGGTGCGGTACCCGAAGCAGCCGCGTGCGTATCTGGAGGACTGGGCCGCGACCGACGCCGGATACCTCAGGAGGTTCTACCCGCCCGGCGACGATGAGGTCCACTACGAGGCCACCCCGGCGTTCGAGAAGGCATACGCCTGGGTCCACAGCTTGCAGGGCAGGTCCTTCGTGGGTACCGAATCCCGGTTGCACACGGTGATCGCACTGCTGCGCCAGATCGTGCAGGGCACCGAGACGGAGCCGGAAGTCCGGCTGGCCGATCTGCGCCGTCGCCGCGATGAACTCGACGCCGAGATCGCGGCGGTTGAAGCAGGGCACGTCGCCATCTTGGACGCCACCGGAATCCGCGACCGCTACCAACAGTTGTCGACCACCGCGCGCGAGTTGTTGTCTGATTTCCGTGAGGTCGAGGAGAACTTCCGCCTGCTGGACCGGGCCGCTCGAGAGAAGATCGCCGCCTGGGATGGATCCAAAGGGGAACTGCTGGCCGAACTGATCGGCAGTCGCTCCGAGATCACCGGCTCTGACCAGGGGCGCAGCTTTCAGGCCTTCTTCGATTTCCTGCTGTCCGAGCAGCGCCAAACCGAGCTTGCCGACCTGCTCGCCAAGGTGACCGCCCTGGACAGCGTCGATGCCGACGAGCGGATCAGGGGTATCCACCACGACTGGTCCGAGGCTGCCGACCGCGCCCAGCGCACCGTTCGCCAGATCTCCGAACAGCTTCGCCGGTTCCTCGACGACCAGGTGTGGCTGGAGAATCGGCGGGTGTTGGATCTGGTGAGGGCCGTCGAGGCCGCTGCCCTCGATGTCCGCGACGCCCCGCCGTCGTTCGGGCTCGAAGTCGACGAACCGGGCATCGACATCGCCCTGCCATTCGAGCGCCCGCTCTATCAAACGCCGGTCGCGGTGGCCGTCGAGAGCCGTATCGCCGACGGCACCGAAAATGTCGACGCCGACCTGCTGTTCACCCAGACCTATGTCGACCAGGTCCGGCTGGCCGAGACCATCCGCTCCGTCCTGCCCGAGAACTCGTCGGCGCTGCTGTCCGACGTCATCGCTGTACATCCGATTGAGCAGGGCGCCGCGGAGATCGTCGGCTACCTGGCCCTCCACGATGACGACGTCAGCATCGACATGGACGACACCGATGAGACCGTGCTGGACTATCCCGACCCGGCCCAGCCCGACGTCACCAAGCGCGCCCGCCTACCGAAGGTGACGGTGCGACGGCACGGGGGCCAGTGACTATGAGCAACGAACGTGCCGTCGCCGCGGCCATCATCCGGCTCATGCAGGGCGTCGTCTACCGCACTTCCGATGAGGACACCTGGCTGACACTGGAACGGCTGGGCGCCGGTGTCCGCGACCATTTCTCGACCATCGGCGTCGACGTCGTGATCGATGACACCGAGGGCTACGCGTATTTGCGCTCACGTCCGGAGGAGGACGGCGACGAGGCGTTGCCGCGGCTGGTGCGCAGACGTGCCCTGACCTACAACGTCAGTTTGCTGCTGGTCTTGTTGCGTAAACGGCTAGTCGAGTTCGAAACGGGCGGCGGGGAGGGCCGCTTGGTGTTGAGCACTGAGCAGATCGTCGAAATCCTGCGGCTGTTCCAGGCCGACTCCACCAACGACGCGCGGGTCGTCGATCAGGCCGAGACCACCATCAAAAAGGCGGCCGAACTCGGTTTCCTGCGTCAGCTTCGTGGCCAGCGCGACCACTGGGAGGTGCGACGCATACTCAAGGCCTACGTCGACGCCCAGACTCTGAACGATTTCGCTGCCAAACTTCGTGAATACGCCGGAGCGTCCACCGACGATGAATGAATTACGTTGCGATGCGACCCAACCCGGGGCCGGGTACCGACTCCAGTACGCCGAGGTCTACAACTGGGGAACATTCGACGACCATGCCTGGCGGTTCACCCCCGGCACCGACACCGCGCTGCTGACCGGCGACATCGGTTCAGGGAAATCGACAATCGTCGACGCACTGACCACCTTGCTGGTGCCCGCGCACAAGGCCGCCTACAACAAGGCGGCCGGCGCCGATGCCAAGGAGCGCACGCTGCGCTCCTACGTCGAAGGCCACTACAAATCCGAGCGCAACGAATCCACCGGTAGATCCCGTCCGAAAGGTCTACGAGAGAACAAGAAAACCTACTCGGTGATTCTCGGTGTGTTCCGCAACCACGGCTGTGACGAGACGGTCAGCCTGGCTCAGGTGTTCCAGCAGCGCGAGAGCACCGGGCAGCCCTACCGGTTCTTTGTGACCGCCACCAAGGAGCTGTCCATCGCAACCGATTTCGCCGACTTCGGCACCGACCTCCGCGAACTACGTAGACGGCTCCGTGGTGCCGGGGCCGAGATCTTCGATGAGTTCCCCAAGTACTCCACCTCCTTGCGCCGACTGCTCGGTATCCGCTCGGAGCAGGCGCTCGAACTGTTCCACCAGACGGTATCGATGAAATCGGTCGGGAATCTCAACGATTTCGTTCGTGATCACATGCTCGAACCCAGCGACTCGACCGAACGCGTCCGCGAGATCATCGGGCATTTCGAGGATTTGACCAAAGCGCACGACGCCGTGAAACGCGCCCGCGAGCAACTCGAGGCGCTGCAGCCGATTGTGGACACCGCGGCGAAATACGACGCGGCACTCACCGAACGTGCTGGTTTGGAGCTTGAGCGCGCGGCGGTCCGCCTGTTCATCGCTGAGCTGCGCTCCGGGCTGCTCACTGATGAGATCGTGCGGCTGGAAGCCGATGGAGCGGCGTTAGTGACTCAGCTCGATACCGCCGAAGCTGAACAGCGCAGGCTCGGTCACGAGCGCGACTCGCTGATCGAGGAGCGCGCCAAAGCGGGTGGCGACCGTATCGGCGAGTTGGAACGACTTGCCGCTGACGCCCGCGAGCAGGCGAGAACGCGAGGCCAGGCAAAGGCATTGTTCGACGCCGCGGTGGCGGAGGCCGGACTGGAACCCGTCGCCGACGGTGACGCCTTCGCCGCGCTTGGCGCCGTGGTCGCCGCCGAACGCCCCCGACTGACCGGGGAGAAACGCGACCTCGACACCGCGACCGTTGACGCGATCGGTCGCGAGCGGGAGCACCAACGCAGGTGCGATGTGATCGCCGAGGAGGTCGGGAGCCTGGAGCAGCGTACCGACAATTTGCCTCAGGAGCAGGTGGTGGTGCGCGCCGAGTTGTGCGCGGCGCTGGGACTGAGGCCGGACGACCTGCCATATGCCGGCGAGTTGCTCGATGTCTACGACGAGCATGCGCAGTGGCGGGGCGCCGCAGAACGTGTGCTGCGGGGGTTCGCGCTGTCCTTGCTGGTGCCGCAGCGGCACTACGACGCCGTCACCGCATGGGTGAACGGGCGCAGGCTCACCGTCGGCGGCCGCGGTGCCAAACTGGTCTATGAACGCGTCCCCCAGCATCGGGTGCGGCTGCAGCCGACGGCGCACGATGGGTTGCTGCTGGCCGATTGCATCGAGGTTCGAGGCGGAGAGTTTGAAGAGTACCTGCGCGCCGAGCTGATGAAACGCGCTGATTTTCGTTGTGCAGCAACACTCGACGTGTTCCGCAATGAGCGTCGTGCCGTCACCCGCGAGGGCCAGGTGCGCTCGGGGGACCGGCACGAGAAGGATGATCGGCACCGGGTCGACGACCCCAGGCGTTGGGTGCTGGGCTGGGTCAACGAACGTAAGATCGCCGCGATGCGTGCGGAACTGGCCGAGTTGGAAAGCCAACGTGACGAGGCAGCGGCCGAAGCCGCGCGACTCGTGAAACAACGCGACGCCGTGCAGTGTCGACTGGACGCGTTCCGGAGTGTCGAGGGTTTCCGCTCCTGGGGCGAACTCGACGCCGACGAGGCCGAGTCGCGTGCGAAAGCGCATGATGCCGAGAGAATCCGGCTTCAGGCCGGCTCGTCGAGGCTGACGGAGATCACGCAGGCGCTGGAGCGTAACGCCGACAATGCTGCCGCGGTAGCTGATTTGATCAAGAAGATCACCGGCATGCTGGCGACGGCGCAATCGAGAGTGAATCAGGCCAAGCAGGACCGAACGCATGATGACGAGTTCGTCGCTGCGCAAGCGCCGGATCAACGGGAGAAGGCTCGTGCGTCCTACCCGGCCCTGACTGCACGACTGGCGGATCGCCCGCCCAACCGCGCGGCGGATTGCGCTGCCTCCGAGGCGGCATTGTCCGATGACCTGCACCGGCGCATCGAGCGGTTGTCCGGTCAGCTCAACGGGCACGCATTGAATCTGACCCAGCACATGACGGCAGTGCTGAACCGATGGCAGGAGCTGCGGGCGGACATGGACGTCAATGTCGAGTCCCGAGCAGAATTCCTGGCATTCCGGGAGCGAGTCGCCACCGACGACCTGCCCCGGTTCGAGAGCGAGTTCAAAGAACAGCTCAACAAGAATGCCATTCAAGAGTTGGCGGGATTCAACAACTGGTTGGGTCGGCAGGCGTCGGCCATCGACGAGCGTGTCGACCGAATCAACGACGCCCTGGGCGCAGTGCCCTACAACCCGGGCCGATACATCAAGCTGGAAAAGGAACCGACCAGCAATCAGGACGTCGCGCAGTTTCGTTCCGATCTCCGCAATCTCACCAACGACACGCTGACCGTCGACGGTGACCAATACTCCGAGCAGCGCTTTCTGGACGTGAAGCGAATTATCGAGCGCTTCCGGGGTCGCGACGGTTACGCCGAATCGGACAAGAACTGGACCCGTCGCGTTACCGATGTGCGTAACTGGTTTGTGTTCTCGGCCTCCGAGCGTGATGTCGAAACCGATCTCGAGTGGGAGCACTACAGCGACTCCGACGGTAAGTCCGGTGGGCAGAAGGAGAAATTGGCCTACACCATTCTCGCGGCGTCGCTGGCCTACCAGTTCGGTCTGGAGTGGGGCGTCGAGCAGTCACGTGACTTCCGGTTCGCTGTCATCGACGAGGCTTTCGGCAGGGGTTCCGATGTATCCACACGATATGCCCTCGATCTGTTTGCGACACTAGGCCTGCAGCTGCTGATCGTGACACCCTTGCAGAAGGTGCACGTCATCGAGCCCTATGTGAAAGCAATTGGCATCGTCGACAATCCGACCGGAACCTATTCACGATTGCAGACGATGACCATCGAGGAATACCGGGACAGACGAGACCGGCCACGACGGTGAATTCGCGCGCATGGACCACGGTTGAGGATATCGTCGCCAGGCTGAGGCGGCGATGGGACGATGGTTCGCTGCTCGCGGGTCACGCCAAGGCCGAACCGTTTGATCCGGTCGAGTTCCCGCTGCGTGGCCCCACACCAGCCTCGATCGGCGATGACATTGCCGCTGTGCGAGAGTGGGTGGCCGCATTGGATGCCGGGCGGCGCGACGACAGCTGCTATGAGCTGGAGTGGAAATCGGTCGGCGGCAGAAAGATCGGCCGAAACGAACTACCCGCCCGAGCGGTGCTACGTCGACGCGAACAGGTGTGGACGCTGCTCGGCGTCACCGGCACAGTGCGTCGTTTCGACGACCTCCTGGAGTTGTCAGGCCGGCAACCCCGGGTGCGGAAATGGATCACTGAGAATCCGCACCGTGCTTTGGCGTTGACGCCGCAGATGCTCCAGCTGATAGCAGCCTACGAATGGCTCGACGCGCACCGCCAGTCCCGACGCTACCTCCGTGAGATCAGCGCGCCGGGCGTGGATACGAAGTTCGTGGAGCGGCACCGACCGGAGTTGGCGGCCATGCTGGGGGTCGCACCGTCCTCGTCGGGGTTCATCAGCGAACTCGGGCTGCGGCTCAAACCTGCTCTGGTCCGGCTGCGGCCGTCTCCCTCGTTGGGTCTGCCCGCGGCGCTGACCGAACTCGCAGTCCGTACTCACGAGCTCGCCCAACTTGAGGTACAACCACGGGTGGCGATCATCGTCGAGAACGAGATCAGCTATCTGAGCGTGAAAGTCCCAAAGGATGGAATAGTACTGTGGGGCAGAGGGTTCGACGTCGACAACGTAGGCCGACTGCCCTGGCTGGGCGGTGCTGACGTAGTGTACTGGGGAGATATCGATACACACGGGTTCGCGATCCTGGACCGGTTGCGGGCGTGGTTGCCGGACACCCGTTCAGTGTTGATGGACCGGGAGACCTTGCTGACGCACCGCGACCGGTGGGTGACCGAAGACCGCCCGGCGCGGTCGGCGCTGACCCGCCTGACGGTCGACGAATTCGGCCTCTATACGGATTTGGTCGAGGCGGCGTTGGGTGACCGGGTTCGCCTTGAACAGGAGCGGATCGACTGGAATTGGGTTGAGCAGCAACTGTGCTCGGTCACCTAGTGACCTCTCGGATCCGCGGCGTCTTTCGGAGTCTGCGAAGGTGATGCGAAATTTGGTGAGGGATTCCGCGCGACGCAGCCGACCATATAGCCAGGAAGGCGGCCAGCATGCTCACCAATCCAGTTCCCGCCGAATCGCTGGCCCAGCCCGCCCGTCCTCAAACGCCGAGCGCCCGGCGCGCCAGCGCGGCCGCCACCGGACTGACCACGTTCCGCCGACGCCAGGTGACCGGCTGATCGGTGACGTTGGTCAGGACTTCGTACACAGGGAGATGGCGCAGCGCGGTATCGGTGACGGGGCTCCCGTCTGCGTGACGCCATCCGAGTTCGGTCAGCGTCGCGGCGATTCTGGGCAAGGGCAGGTCTGCGTTCGGGCACGCCGCTGCGTAGGTGAGCATCAGCAGCGCGGCCTGCATGCCGAACTTGTCAACGGGTTTGGGGATCAGCCGGCTGGCCAGATGCCCCCACAGCACGTTGGCATCGCCCCGAGCCGTTTGACCGGCCTTGGTCAGCAGCAATTGGCCCTTCACTTTGCGGAGCAATCCGAGGTCCTGCAGCGTCTCACGGAACCGCAGCAACGGGTAACAGTGCGCCTCCCGGTTCTTCGTCCCGATCCAATCCGCCATCACCGGAACGACTTTCGATGCTTCGATCACGTCGTCCGGCTTCATATAGCCTGCTGCCGTCAACGCGATGCCTCCATTGTTCGCCCGGTCCAGGAACCACTGGAAGGCACGCAGGCTTCTGGTCAGGTCGTCAGCGTCCGGCGTCGCGGCTTCCGCTGCGAGCGTCAGCGCCGCCTCCGACAGGCTGTCGCCATGCGCGGTGTAGGTGAGTCGATGAACCAGATCGACCAGCCGCGGGTCGACGCCCGCTTCGCGCAGCGCGAAGTACGCGCCGCCCAACCCTTTGTTGATCCGATCCGGCTCGAAGAGCGCGGGATCGGGCAGCACCTCGGCCAAGCTGCTCGCGTCGACCAGATGGCCGCAGTCTTCTGGCGGTGCAGCACGCTCACCGTCGACGATCACCGCTGCAGCACCGCCACTCTCGTTAGGCAGGATCTGCTCCAGGCGCAGCGTCAGCTCCCAGTTGTCGCCGTAGTCGTACAGGTAATGCAGGACATCGCCGGGTTCGGTCAGGGTCTCGTCGAGGCGCGTCTCGGCGGCCGGAACGCCGTCGTCCTCGACATCGGCCTCCTCGACGTCGAACGAACACAGGAACAGTTGACTGGCACGCTCGAAAGCGCCGCCACCGAGCGAGAACCGGTGCAGGTGCGAATCGGTCCAGTCGAACGCCAACTGCAGGACCTGATGCACGAAATCCAGCGTCAGGTCCGAGCGCAGATCGATCCGTCGCCAGATTGGTGGATCGGCGCCGTCGATGTCCACCCTGACCCGGTAGACGACGACATCACGTCGCCGCGGGTGCCGCAGATCGGGCCGCGACTCCAGGTCGGTCACCAGCCGCAGGTGCGAGCGGGCGGTCATCGGGTACCCATGTCAAGACGCACGGACTTCATCCTGATCACTGTAAAGAGCGACGGCGGTGGCGGGCGCGCGTGCTGATCGAGCACTATGCCGGTATGGCGTTATCGGAGACGATGCTTCTCAACGTGGCCGGAGACCGGGTCTTCGTGCGAGGCCAAGAGTACGTCCGCTACGTCCGAGGTCTGCGAGTCGCGGCCGACAAGGCCCAGGCGTCGCTCCAGGCCAAGAGGGTCTACACCGTGGAATTGGACTGGTCCGGTCCACTGCCCGTCGGCTCCTGTACCTGCCTCGATCACGCCGACGGCTACTTCTGCAAGCATCTGGTCGCGGTCGGGCTTGCGGTGATCGACCGCGACGAGGGCGGCTCCGTCGGCACGGCTGAATCCGGGGTGCAGGCCGCCGTGGAGGCTATGGATGTGCACGAGCTTCGCGAACTCGTCCTGATGCTCGCAGAGCGCGATGGTGAAGTGCGCCGCATGCTCGAGGTACGTGCGACGTCGGTGTCCGGAGACGACACCGCCGTCAAAGCCGAGTTCGAGAACTATGTGCGAAACGCGCTGCAGCTCCACGGCTTCACCGATTACCGGGAATCGTTCGTGGTGGCCGAAACGGCCGGGCAGGTGCTCGACGAGCTGGAAAATCACGTGAACGATGGTGCCGCCGAGATGGTGCGGCCGGCTCTGTTGTCCGCGGTGACGCTGCTGCGCGAGATCACCGAACAAGCCGACGACTCATCAGGCGTTATCGGTGGTGAATGCCAGCGGGCTGCCGACCTGTATGCGCGGGCCTGTCGGCAAGGTGCGCCCGACCCTGTCGAACTCGCTCTCTGGCTGGTGAACTTCCGTGCGGAGTCGCCGGGATGGCCGGATCTGGCGTTGGCGGACTTCGTCGACGCGTTCGACGACCACGCGCTCGCTGCCTACCGCCGAGCGGTGTCCGAACTCGATCACAAACTCGCAGAAGGCGATCGCTGGAAACGCCTTCAACTCGACACGATGCTGCTGGAGCTCGCCGACCACGACGGCGACGTCGACCGGGCGATCCAGCTGCTGAACGAGCGCGACCATCCCCAGTACGTGGCGATCATCGCCCGTTTGCGCGCGGCCGGGCGTGACGACGAAGCCCTGACGTGGATCGACCGCGCCGTCGCCGACGGACGCGTCAGCGGGCACGGCGGCAGCAACGCGTACTGGCTGAGCCCCACCGAGGTCGCCAGGACGTACCAAGAACGCGGCCGCGTCGAGGACGCGATCGCTGTCCTGCGCGCGGACTTCGTCAGGCAGCCCTCGATCCGTTCCTATCAGGCCCTGTGCGGCTTCGCCGCAGGCATCGACCGCGGCGAAACTGAACGCCAGTGGGCGTTCGACCATGCGCGGCAGCTGGCCTCGGACCGTCCGGGTGGCGGCGCGATCGTGGTGCAGCTGTTATTGAGCGAAGGCGATGTCGACGCCGCCTGGGAGGCCGCCGACCGCTACGGGCCCGGCGGAGCATGGAAGGAACTCGCCGATCGCGGCGCCGAGGCAAGGCCTGCAGCGGCTGCCGACCTGTACCGGCCTCAACTCGAGGAGGATCTTCGGTACGCCAACACCAGGCTCTATCCCGGTATCGCCGCGACCTTGGCGACCATGGCGCAGCTCTACGAACGTGGCGGGCGCGGTGAGGATTTCGCGGCTTTCATCGCGCAGATCCGCCAGGACTACGGTCGCCGACCGTCGCTGATGAAGGCGCTTCAGGCCCAGGGGCTCTGACGACCATCTGCGTGGTCGGCCCATGAAGGGCGCCCCGATGCGCGGGGACAACACGCACCGTCAGCAGCCGGATTCTCCGTCACCTGCCTGCCCAGCCGTGGGCGAGTGGGGCCGGAGTCCACGACGGCCACGTGGCTGAACCCACTGCGATTCCAGCGGCGAGCTGAGCGACGATGCGCGGACCGCGAGTCGTGCTGTTGTCGTAGAACGTTGCTTCGTCCGCGCGGTTGGCGGCGGTGGCGACCAGGTCCCAAAGCCGTTGATAACGCTGGCGGATTTTGGATTCGGGCACGTCGTGACCCCCGGCCTGGACTCGGTGTCGGACGCGGAGCACGGCAAGATCTTCCGGGATCAGCACCGCGTGCAGGATCACTGTGTAATCCGCCGCGTGGGCGGCATCGAGCAGTTCCAGTTTTGAGGGGTGTGAGAAAACTGTCTCGGCGATAAAGGACTCGCCACGTTCGATGAGCCGTGCGCGAGTGTCCGCGGCAATCCGCGCCGCCTCGTAGCTGTGTCCAGCAGGGTCCTCGGGCCAGCGCCGCTTGGCGATCTCGTCGGCGTTCACGTACATGCTGAGGGGCAGCAGCGGCGCGAGGGTCAGCTCGATGAACGTCGATTTGCCGGCACCGTTGGATCCGACGACGAGGTCGAGGCGCTTCACCGAAGTGAAGCATTCGTCGCCTTACTGACCAACAAGTGTCATGCCCCGCGGTGCAGCCGTACCGAACTGCCGTCAGGCGCGTACTGCACGATCTCGCCGTCATCGTCGAGCGCCACCGCGGTGATTCCCCGCGCGGCCAGCACTGCGCCGTAGTCGGCGCTCGCAAGGCGTTCCTGGACAGCCGCGGAGATCTCAGCGTTGAACACGACTCCTTCTTCATCGGTGAGCTCCCGAAGATGAATGTCGCCCGCAAGGGCGGCTTCCACCCTGCGGCGGGCAACGCTGTGCTGACTGGAAACCGCTCGCCCTACCCGCGCCCAGTGGTCCAGCTGCTGTTTCGCCGATCTGCTCTGACGTGCACCTTCGGCGGCGGCGCTGTCCATCAGATCCGCGGCGACCCGGGTCACTCGATCAGTGGTGTCGGACATGGAGCCCTCCGCTGTAGCAATTTGTTTCATCGCGTAGCAGAATGCTACACCGCTGGGCTGAGTGGCGGTCGATTGACAACGCGACCTGCTACGCCGTCCGCTCGCGGGTGAACACCCGCGAGAACGTCTCGGCAAGGTCCTGGGCGCGGCGGTGGTACTCGGGGCCGTCAAGGCCGCTGTCGCCCAACGCATATCGCGACGCCAACCGGGCCAGCGCGTCGGCGCCCTCGTTGAGCGGCTCGCCGCGGTGGCCCTTCACCCAGACCGGGGTGATCTTGTCACGCTCCTCGTAGATCATCTGTTGGGCGCGAACCAGTCCCGGTGTCTTCCCGCTTTCCCGGTAGACGGCGTAGCCCTCCGGTAGCACGTCGTCGCCGGCCATCCACTGCGCGACCATCGCGACCGCCAGCCGGCTGTCGCTGAGCACCGTGATGTCGTGGCCCCGCAGCTTCTGCACCGCTGCGCCGATGGCACGCAACTCGGCGACCAGCACCACCTGCGGCCCGATCAGCTTGGTCGAATGCCGGAAGCCCTGCAGCCCGTACTCGCCGGTGGACGCGAGCCAGCCGTAGCCGGTGATCTTGCCCCGCACCGAGCCGTCGGTCGCGACCCACACCGGACCTGCCGGCACCGGCTCAACCTCCCGCAGCCCTGCGCACGCCTGCCGCACCAGCGTCTCGTCCGACAACCGCGGCCGCTCGATCCACACCCCGGGCATCAACAGCGCGACCTCGTCGCGCAGCGCCCACAGCGTGCTGCGCGGGGGCACCTGCACCAGGAACCGGATCCGCTCCCCATCTGAGGCCTCGCGGATGCGGCGAATGACGTCGAGCACCGCGGTGTCGACCGACTCGGCGTCCACCGTGCCGGTCCAGCGGCGCCCGGTCGAGCGCGCCGAGTATCGGTAGAGCGACTCGCCGCGCCGGGCGAACGCGATCGCGACCGACGTCATCGGGCGCGGCCGCGCCGGCGTGATGTCGATCGGGCGGGTCGTGGCCACGGGCTTCGGTGCCATCTCCGTCTCCTCCCCAGCTGGATTGCGGTGACGGCACTGTATGTGGCCGGTCCGACATGTCCGGGCGGCTCGTTGCCATCGAGTCTGCGTCCAGGGCGGGCCGCACTCGATCTTCGTCGCCCTCAGCGCAGTCTCACAGCCAACCCCAAGCCGCGTTAACCGGCCCACACGGGGCCCTCCACAGCGGATAATCACCTGGTAGTCGCTGCGCGGTGGGAGACCAGCGGCGGGGAGGGGTGTCGCCCAGGTGAGTGATCAGATCTCGATCGTCATCGCCGAAACGGCGATCCCGCGCACCGGAGGGGCCTACTGCAGCCCCAACGCCGCCCGGAGCCGGTCCGGGTTCATCGCGTGCCGGCCCGCGTCGGTGGGGAACGAGTCGAGCAGCCGGATCAAGTCCGGCCGGCCGGTCGGGTCGTCAGCGGCCTGGCGTGGGGTGTTCCCGTTGAGCGCCGGGATGGGTTCGTCGAGCCACTTGGCCTCGTAGTCCAGGATCATCGCGTCGAGCAGCGCGGCGATCTGGGGGTCTTCCGGATCGATCGCCCCCTTGGCAGTTTCCGGCATGCCCGCAACCATCGTGCCCGGGTCCTCTACGGGTTCGCGGGTGTCCTCAAGGATGCGTATCGCCGGGTCGAATCGTCGCAGGGCGGCCAGCACCCGGTCCACCCGTTCCTCGCTGTTGGTCTCCACCTGCAGCGTGTCACCGTCGAGCACCAACGTCGCGCGGATGTGCGTCCTGCCGTTTGTGGTGACGTGTTCGAACCACTGCGGGGGCTGAGCGTCGTGGACGCGGTCGTAGGTGTCGTCCAGCGCGGACTCCATCGCCGCGGAATCGCTGACGCGGACAGTGGCCTCGCAGATCGTCAGCGGGTCGCCCTCGGTGTTGGTCAGCGTCGGCGGAGCGAACCGGCGACTCAGAAACGCGACGAGGTCCACCGGGTCGGGTCCTTCGTCGAGCATCGCAAGCAGCGCGTCACGCTGTTGCAGCGCAACGGGTTCCAGCCCGCCGAAGAACTGTGCGGTATCATCGCCGGCGGGCAGTACCCGGGTGCAGATCAGCTGTCCCACTGTGAGTTGACGGCTGGCGGTGCGCTCCTGAACCTCGTGGATGTCACCGGTGCGGACGTCGCGCACCGTCACCCCGTGGCCGGGGCGCACCTCCTCGACCTCGAACAACGACCGCTCCACCAGCAGCCATTGCCCGGCCAGCAGCCGCTCATCCTCGGGCAACAGCGATCCACGGACGGCCAGGAACTCCTCGAACGCGCCGCCCTCGAACAACACCGCGTCGATCAGCAACGGGTCCGGTGTCTCGTCGGACGCATCGCGATACTCGTTGCGTACGTAGCCCAATTCGGCGACCACCTCGCCCCAGCCGCCCATCAGCGCGTGCTGCGCGGCCTTCGCGTACAGCCAACCCACCCGCTCGGGCAGCGACGGCTGCTCCTTCCCGAGATGGCACTTCTTGTACTTGCGGCCCGACCCGCACCAGCACGGCTCGTTGCGGCCGAGGTCGTCGCGTGCCTCGGCCCGGTAGCTGCTCAGCAGCGCCATCAGCGGATCGTCCGGCGGGGCGCCTGCGCGGCGAAGCAACGCCAACCCGCGCTCGACGTCCCCGCGGTCGGAGGCGATCCGGGCCAGGTCGTACAACGGCAAGGGCCAGGCGGTGTCCATCGACTCGGCGGCCAGCAACTCCCGTTCGGTCGCCTCGATGTCGCCGATGCGCTCCAGCGCCACCGCCCGCAGCCAGCGGAACGCCACCCGCGCGCGGCGCGGTACCTGGGACTCCAGCGTCTCGGCGAACAAGCCCAGCGCCGCGGCGCCCTCGGGATTGCGGCCCAGAGTCTCGGCCAGCAGCACCTCGGCGAGTCGCGGATCGGCCAGGTCGGCGCCGAACTCCGCAACCAGCTCCCGGTACTCATCGCGGGGCGGTGCAAGGGTGTCGTCGTCTCCGTCCTCTGCCGCGTCCTCGTCCGAAGGGAACGCCGTGATCAGATGCGCCATGTCCTCGTAGACCGACACCAGGATGCGTATGGCGAGCGCCTCGTCCTCGTCGAGGTCATACCGCCGGCGCAGCACCTCGCACTCGAGATCGAAGCGCCACCGGTCCACGTCGAAACCTGCGGGTGCGAGCAGATCTCCGCGGCGCGCCAGACCCTGCTCGTCAGCGATCTCCGACAACGGCGGTGCGGGGTCGGTGAACAGCGCCGGGTCGGCCACGCACGCCGTCCACACCGCGGCGTCGAAAGACGCCGGCTCGTCCGGGTTCAGTGCGGCCGCCAGCGTGGCGCCTGCCGACGGCGACGGGTCCGCGGTGACCCGCTCCAGGGTGAGCCCCTCGGGCGTCAACCGCAGCCCCACCAGATCGCCGTCGACGACGTCCAGGCCACCGAGCGTGCCCGGCGGCAGAACCAGCGCGCCGCCGTCGTCAACCATCTCCGGCGGAACGCCGCGCTCGTCGAGCACATCCTCGTCGAACGCCGGCAACGCGACGCTGACCGGCGAACCGTCGGGCAGCCGCGCGAACTGCTCGAATTCGCACAGGTGCGTGATCGCGCCGAGGTCCGGGGTCACGAGCAGGACGTCGTGGGCCAGCTCCTGGGCTGTGAGCCGGTGCGTGAAGATCCGATTGGCGATCAGCGCAGGCAGCCACACCCAGCTGTCGTCGATCAACGGCACAGCGGCACAGTCGATTTCGTTCAGCAGCTGCGGGAGGAGATCGTCCGGGTTTGCGACGCCCATCTCGCGCAGGCGCTGCGCTATCGCGTCCTCGGGGAGGGGGCCGTGCTCGGTCAGGATCGCCGCAAGGGCTTCGGTCGGGTCGAGTTCCGCTGGCACGCGACCACGGTATGCGATAACCGCGCTAACCGCCCCGAACACCTTCCCGCAGCGGATAATCACCAGGTAGTCGCTGAGCGGTGGGGGACCGGCGGCGGGGAGGGGGTGCCGCCCAGGTGAGTGATCAGATCTCGATCGTCATCGCCGGAGATAGCCTGCTGGTGCGCGACAGCGTTGCCCGCGCGCTGTCGATGAACCCCGACACCACCGTCGTCGGCGTCGCCGAGGACTACGACTCCGCCGCCGCACTCGTCGCCACCCATCAGCCCACCGTGCTGCTCACCGACGTGCGCATGCCCCCGACGTCCACCGACGAAGGTATCCGCCTGGCCAACTGGCTGCGCACCGCACACCCGGACGTCGGCGTGATCGTGCTGTCCCAGTATGTTGACCACACCTACGCATCGGCGTTGCTGGACGGCGGCTCGGCCAGCCGCGGATACCTGCTCAAGGAACGGGTCGCCCACTTCGACGAACTCGGCGAGGCGGTCCGCCAGGTCGCCGCCGGCGGCACCGTGCTCGACCCGCTCGTCGTCGAAGCCCTGCTTGCCCAGCCCCGGCAGGCCGCCGCGCTGAGCCGTTTGACCGCCCGCGAGCGGGAGGTGCTCGGCGAATTGGCGACCGGCTTCAGCAACCGCACCATCGCGCAGCGGCTCGTGTTGTCCCAGCGCGCCGTCGAGAAGCACATCAACTCGATCTTCGCCAAGCTCGAACTGACCGTCGACGACTCCGTGGACCGGCGCGTCAAGGCGGTCCTGATGTTCCTCGACGGCGGACCGTCATGACCGCCAACAGTGGTGTGTACACCCTGGCGCGCCCGTCCGGCGGCGACCACGCTGGGACCGTGGGGCACCAGCAGGTCCGGGTCTGGGTCGTCGATGACCAGCCCAGCTTCCGCCGGGCCAGCGCAGCGACGCTGGAGGCCACCGACGGCTTCGTGCTCGCCGGCCAGAGCGCCACGGGCGAATCCGCGCTGGAACGCCTGGACGACGGCGACGCCGACCTGGTCCTGATGGACATCCACATGCCCGGCATCGGCGGCATCGAAGCCGCCCGCCGGCTGCGCGCCCGCCATCCCCGCATCGTCGTGGTGCTGATGTCCACCTACGACGCCGACGAACTTCCGGCCACGGCGACCGAATGCGGCGCGACCTACCTGCCCAAGCAACGCCTGTGCCCCGAGGTATTGACCGACATATGGCGAACGGCAAGCTGAAACTGGCGCCCGCGCCCGGATCCGTCCCCGACTGGCGGATCCCGAAACTGCTTCTCACCGCAGCCTTTCGGTCGTCATCGTGGTTCGGCCACGATCTGATCCACCGCTTCCGGGCCGAACGCTTCGAGGTATTCCTGTCCGGCCACCTGGGCCTGTGGCTCAGCGCGGGCATCGTGCTGCCGCTGTGGGAGTACTTCTGGATCTTCCGGTCACCCTGGATGCTGGGCTTCGTCACCGTCGCCTCCGTCCAATGCGTCGTGCTCGCGGTCGCGTTGAACCTGGCTCGCCACAACAGGTTCGAGCAATCCATCACCCTGGTGTGCATCGGGAACTGGCTGGCCGTACTGGGCGTGGTGTTCGTATCGCCGCCGTTGCTGCCGGCGATGGCGCTGCTCGCGCTGGTTCCGGTCGTGTTCGCCGAGCCGTACATCAGCCTGCGACGCGGGCTGATCTTCACGGTGATCACCGCCGGTTGTGTGCTGGCCGCGTCCGCGATCGCGCTGTTCTATCCGTTCCCCGATCACGTGGTGCAGGCGCCGCAGTGGATGGCGACGGCGTTCGTCCTGGTGGCGGTGCCGCTCAACGCACTGCACCTGATGATCATCGTGTGGAACAACGCCGCCGCGCTGCGGACGTCGGAATCCCAACTCGCCGAACGCGCCACCGAACTGGCCGCCTCCCGCACCCGCCTGATCACCGCGGCCGACGAGGAACGGCGCCGCCTCGAACGCGATCTGCACGACGGCGCCCAACAACACCTCGTCGCGCTGTCCGTGCTGATCGGACTGGCCCGCAACACCGACGGCGACAAACGCGCGGAACTGCTCGCCGACGCGTCTGGACTGGTCGACAGCGCCATCGCCGAGATCCGCCGCCTGGCCCACGGCATCTACCCGCCGCTGCTCGTTAGCGGAGGACTCACCAAGGCGCTGCCCGCACTGGCCGCACGGGCGGTCATCCCGGTGCACCTGGATCTGCACGAGCTCGGCCGTTACCCGCCGACAACCGAAGCAGCGCTGTACTACTGCTGCAGCGAGGCGCTGCAGAACGCCGCCAAGCACGGCGGTCCCGACACCACCGCCACCATCTCCGGCCGCGTCGACGGCCGGTGGCTGACGCTGCAGATCAGTGACACCGGCCGCGGTTTCCGGCCCGGCGCGGCGGGCACCGGACTGACCAACATGACCGACCGCCTGTCGGCGATCGGCGGACACCTGGCCATCGACACCGCACCCGGACGCGGCACCCGCGTCAGCACGACCGTCGACGTCGCGGACACATGAGAGGTGGTGCGTGCACCACCACCGATTGTGTTGCCCACACCGTCGAAAGCCGGCGACGGCCCCAGCAGGATGAGAGGCATCGCCCGAATCCGGTGAACCACTTCTCAATCCGGTGGAGATCGCATGTCAACCGTGAAGACTGCAGACCAGCTGCGAGGGACACGCCCGGACACTGCGTGGACGACATGCCTCCCGACGGGCACCGTCACCCTGCTCCTCGCCGACATCGAAGGGTCGACCCGGCTGTGGGACACCCAGCCCGACCGGATGGCGACCGCGCTGGCCACCCTGGACCGCGTCGTCGACGAGCTGGCCTACCTGAACAACGGTGTGTGCCCCGTCCAGCAGGGGGAAGGCGACAGCTTCGTCCTCGCGTTCGCCCGCGCCGGCGACGCGGTGGCGTGCGCACTCGATCTGCAGCTCGCCGCGCTGTCGCCGATCCGGTTACGCATCGGCATTCACACCGGCGCCGCCGACCTGCGTGACGAGGCCAACTACATGGGCCCGCTGGTGAATCGCGCGGCGCGTCTGCGCGACCTCGGCCACGGCGGCCAGATCCTGTTGTCCTCCACCACAACACCCCTCGTCGAGGATGCACTGCCGTCGCAGGCGTGGATCACCGGCATCGGCAGCTACGCGCTGCGCGGGCTTGCCCGGCCCGAGCGGGTCGCGCAGCTGTGCCATCCCGATCTGGACAACGAATTCCCGCCGTTGCGTGCCGGCGCGGTCAACACTTTCCACCACCGTCCGAGCTATCTGTCCGACTTCGTCGGCCGCGCAACCGAACTGGACGATCTATCCCAACTTCTGGACTGCCGCCGGCTCACCACCGTGTGCGGGCCCGGAGGTGCCGGCAAGACCCGGCTTGCGGTGGAAACCGCCGACCGTGCCCGTGACCGGTTCGACGACGGCGCCTGGTACGTCGACCTCGCCGACGTCACCGACCCGGCCCAGGTGCCGCACGCGGTAGCCCAGGCGCTCGGGATGTCGGAAGCTGTCGGCACGACTGGGGTGGCCCGACACATCGGTGACCGGCACCTGCTGTTGGTCGTGGACAACTGCGAGCACCTGCTCGACGCGTCCGCGGCGCTGATCGCTGCGGTGTTGCGGGGCTGACCGGCGGTGACCGTGCTGGCCACCAGCCGCGAGCCGCTGGGGGTCGGCGGTGAGCAGCTCTACCGCGTGCCGCCGCTGGCACCCGGGGACGCGACCGCGTTGTTTCTCGAGTGCGCGCGCCGGGTGGATGCGGCGTTCAGTGTCCGCTCTGAAGATCGGGCGGCGGCGGCGGACATCTGCCGCCGGCTCGACGGTCTGCCGCTGGCGATCGAGATCGCCGCGTCACGGGTGCGGACACTGTCGCTCAGCGGTATTCGGGACAGCCTTTGCGGCCGGCTTCATGCGCCGCATCCCGCCTGCCGCAGCGTCGCGGCGCGACACCGGACGTTGCGCGCGTGCCTTGACTGGTCGTATCGGCTGCTCGCCGACTGCGAGAAATCGGTGCTGTGCCAACTGGCGCGGTGTGCCGACGGATTCGACGTCGGCGCGGTGCAGGATGTCGTGACCGCGTTGGTGGACAAGTCGCTGCTGAGCTGGGACGACCGGGACGGCCGCGCGCAGTACCGGCTGACCGACACGGTGCGGCAGTACACCCTGGAGCGCCTGGCGGAGTAGACGGGTGACGGCAGCGGCCCGGTGGACCTCGCACCCGGTGTCGGCTTTGCTGGCTACTATCACCCCTGACGAAGGGGGACGTCGACCATGACCATCACCGCCGCAGAGACGCCGCGGCTCGCCAACGGCGCCGAGCGCAAAGTGTGGCAGGCCCTGATCGACCAACTCGAGCCGGGTGATCTGGTCATCCCGGGCAAGCGGGTCACCGACCACCTCAAGGACCACGAGGTCGACTTCTTCGTCGCGATCGAGGGTGCGGGCATCATCTGCCTGGAGGTCAAGGGAGGGGAGGTCTGGCACGACGGGGAGACGTGGCGGATGAAGCGCCGCGGCCGGGAGGTCGACATCGACCCCGTCCGGCAGGCCCGCGAAGCGTGCTACGCACTGCGCAGCTTCATCGAGAACGACCCGCGATGGACCCAGGGCCGGCTGCGCTGGGACCACATCGTGGTGCTGCCCAACACCGATCTGCCCGACGACTTCGCACTGCCCGACTGCCCGCGCTGGAAGGTGATCGACCGAACCGACCTAAACGACATCGCCGCGAAGCTGCGCGCGGTGCTGCACGGCCAGGAACTCGACCGCCCGCTGCTGAGCCGTGACGGTATCGCACAGCTCGGTGAAGCGTTGAGCGGGCGCGGGCTGCCGCAACGCAGTGTCGTGTCCCGTGCCCTCGAAAACGAGGACGCCGCAGACATTCTCACCGAGCACCAGTCGGTGATCCTCGACGCCGTCCGGATGCTGCACCGCGTCGAGATCCGCGGCGGCGCCGGCAGCGGCAAGACGTTCCTGGCGATGGAGCAGGCCCGCCGGTTGGCCCGCGCCGGGCAGCGGGTGGCGCTGGTCTGCTACTCGCACGGTTTGGCGTCCTATCTGGAGCGCATCACGGCCGCCTGGAATCGGCGTCAGCAGCCCGCCTATGTCGGCGAGTTCCACGATCTCGGTAAGCGGTGGGGTGCTCCGGAAGGGCCCGATGAGTCGCTGCGCACCGAGGAGACGGTGCAGTTCTGGGAGCATGATTTGCCGGCGCAGATGACGGAACTGGCAACGCAACTCGACGACGGGCACCGGTTCGACGCGATCGTCGTCGACGAAGCGCAGGACTTCGCCGACGCCTGGTGGGATCCGCTGCTGGCGGCGCTGAAGGATGAAGACACCGGCGGGCTGTACGTGTTCACCGACGAGGGACAGCGGGTGTTCAATCGGCACGGCTCGCCGCCGGTTCCGTTGGTTCCGCTGGTGCTCGACCACAATCTGCGCAACACCCGCCAGATCGCGAATGCGTTCCAGCCGTTGGTGGATCACCCGATGCGGTTCCTCGGCGGGGAAGGACCAGCAGTGAAGTATGTGCCGTGCACGCCGGCGGAGGCGATGGACGCCGGGGACGACGAGGTGGAGCTGCTGCTCGAGGAGGGCTGGCGGCCTGAGGATGTCGCGCTGCTGACGACGGGAACGCGTCACCCCGAGCAGCGGGAGCGGCAGGCGGCGGGCAGCGCCGCCTACTGGGACAGCTTCTGGGACGCCGAGCAGGTGTTCTACGGGCACGTGCTCGGCTTCAAGGGCCTGGAACGCCGCGCGGTGGTGCTGGTGGTCAACGAGGAGTCCGCGTTCGAGCGCTCCCGTGAGCGGCTGTACGTCGGATTGTCCAGAGCCCGGGATCAACTCGTCGTGTGCGGAGATCCCGACTTCCTGCGGGAAGTCGGAGGCCCGGATTTGGCTCGGCGGCTGAACATTCCGGATTAGTCGCAGCTGTCACACACGCCTGTCAGCGACAACTGCATGCCGCACCTGCAAAAGCCGGATTGGCGCCGAACATCACGGGATCGCTCGCCCGCCGGGCGAACGTGATTGATGGGATGCTCGACGTACCAGGTGCCCTTCCGCGAACTCGGCCGGCCGACCACCCCAGGCCCAGCCACACTGCGGATTTCGTCCGTGGAGGTGAATCCGTTCGTGTAGCCGTAGTAGATATGAAGATCGGGGCGACCGTCCCGTCTTCTGGCAACAACGTGGGACTTGTCCTCCCTCACGACCGCGCGGAAGTCGGCGATGCCGACGGCTTGCGTGAGTTTCCGGATGAACTCGTGGTTCCCCGCAGGAATGCGGGTCTTAGTCAAGGCTGCGAGTAGAGAATCCGTCGACTCGTCGATGGTCATGTGCTCAACCATAAGCAGCAGAAGCGATCCATGTCAGAACTCAACGAAGCCCCGCCCCGACAAACATCAGCACCACGAACAGAGTCTCGAACGCCACCACGCCCAGCACCGCGATCATCGCGCCCTTCGCAAATTCGAAGTGCCCCTTGACCGGAATCACCGCGGCCACTGCGGCCACGACCGCCGGGAACAGCGGTGCGAACGGCCAGAACACCCCCAGCGTCAGGCACACCGACGCGAACCCGACGAAGAATCCCGCCAGCAGCACCCCCGGCCGTTGCGTGCGAACATGTTCCGTCATACCGACGCCCCCGCCTCGACGAGAAACCCGGCGGCGCTGAACACCACCACCGGCACCAGTCCGGTGAGCGGTGCCAGCACCAGTCCCGCTCCGTAACAGCGCCTCTCCGGTGAACCCGAACTCCGGTACAGCACCGCGCCGACAATCAGCAGCGCCACCGCCACCACGCCGACCGCCACCCACGCGGCCACCGCGCCGTCGGAGGCGATCAGCGCGTACACCGCACCTGCCCAGAACGCCGCCCCCGCCAGCGCTCCGATCACCACCGCCCGTGTCCAGTCGATCACCGCTTCAGCCTCCCGCATTCACCGATTGTAGGTACGCGCCCCTCATCGACCCGGCAGAAACTCGGTGCCCTGCAGCGGCGTATAGACCCGCACCGTCGGCGCGTCCCCGGCCGGCCCGAACGGCGTGAAATTCCCCGGCGGCACGACCGACATCGGCGGCGCCACCGGAATCGGTGCCGGCTCACCCACACCCACACCGGGAATCGCCGGCGGAACGATCTGCGGGACAACGCTGTTGAAACTCGGCACCACCGTCGGGTCGCCGACGTCCTTGTCGAACGGCAGCCCGGCCAGCGGGCCGGCGGCGTTGTCGAAGAACGTCGGCCATTCCTGTAGCACCGTGGTGGTGGTCCCGCCACGATCGCTGTAGATCTCCAGCGCCGGGAACGTGGTCACGTCGTCGCCGCCGACCCGCGGCCCGGCGTCTGACGGCACGATGCCCAGTGTGCCGTTCACGCTGATTCCGGAGCCCTTGGCCAGACCCTCACCGCCGGGCGAGAAGGGATCCGCGGCGTTGTAGTTGATCAGCACCCCGCCGTCGGAGGACTGCACCGCACCGATAGACGGTGTGCCGGTGCGCACCTGGCCGGTGTCGGCGTTGATCGACGGGTTCTGGCGGGCCACGATGATCCCGTTGTCGAAGTCGGTGTAGATCGCCACCCGCGATGCCTCGGGTCCGGCGGTGGGGGAGAAGCCGCGGTTGTCGCCGAGATTGTTGTCGTACGGCGGGATCCCGACCGTCGGCGCCCATACGTCCTCGCTCGGGATGAACAGGTTGGTGCGCACCACGCCCTGCCCCGGCACCGGCTCGATCCGCCCGACCACGATATTCGCGTCCACGCCCTGGTTTTTCGGGTCATAGCTGTGTGGGTCGAGCGCCGAGGCGGTCAGCCAGTCGCTGTCGCTGACCGGGTCCCGGCCGAATACCTCGCGGAACGCGTCGATCTGGTTCTTCCTGCGTTCGGACTCGTCCGGTTCTGCGGACTCGTCGAGTTCGTCGTCTCCGGGCGCCGGAGCCTCCGGCGGCCCGCCGAACTTCTGCCCCATGCCCAGCGCCTGGAACTCGCCTCCGATGGTGGCGATGTCACCGCCCACGGCGTTCAACTCGCCGTTGGCGCGGGTGACGACCTCGGTCAGCTGCGCCAGGCCCTTCTGCACGATCGGCGCCACCATCAGCTCGCCGGCCCGGTTCTTGGGCACACTTGCCGCGGCGGCCACCACCCACTCGCGGATCGCGTCGAGGTTCTGCCGTCCGGCGGTCACGATCTGGGCGGACCGGTCTATCTGTTCAGCCAGCCGCCGGTCGAGGCCGCTCAGCTCGCGCACGACGCCCTGATGGTCGGTGTTGACCGCGCCGTACGCGGTGGCTGCGCCGCCGGACCAGAACGTCGTCGGCGCCGCCGCGTCGAGGTCGTCGGTCAACCGCCGCAGCGCGGCGCTGTGGTCATACGACGCACCCGGCTGCGGAACGCCCGACCCGAAGGTCGCCCGGGCCTTGGCCCACGTCGACAGGAACGCCTCGAGTGCACTCACCCCGCTGCCGCCCGTGCCATGACTCTCATTATCGGTGCGGTCCACCCGCCCCTACTGCACCAATCCGGCCGGACCGCCGACGCTTGCTGGAATCGCAGCGACAGTGGAGAGATAACGCCGCGATCAGCGCATACTTGGAGGAAGCGGCATGCACTGCCACAGTTCCCGCAGTTCAGTCGCGGTCACAGCGGGGTAACGTCATTGAAACGGGAACCTCCAGAAACGAGCAGCTAGTTATTAACGGCCTTATTATTTTTTGCTATGTCGGTCGAGCAGGTGTCGGGGGCCCTCGTGGGGCGTGAACCCGAGATCCCCGTCGACCTGGTTCGTACCCTTCTCGGTGTCCTCCGGCAGCGTCTCGGGCTGGATACCGTGTGGCTGTCGGTGTTCCACGACGGTATGCAGGTGATCGAGGTGCTCGACGGTGACGCCGACACGCTCGGCGTCTCACCGGGGCAGCGCTCGCACCTGTCCGAGTCCTACTGTGTGCGCGTCATCGACGGCCGGCTGCCGGCGGTCATCCCTGACACCACGGCCAACCAGATCACCGCCGCGCTGCCCATCACGCACGAAACAGGTCTCCGCGCCTACGTCGGCGTCCCGGTACTCGGCCAGGACGGTGTCACGGTTGGCATGGTCTGCATGGTAAGCGAGAAGCCCAAGCCCTATCTGGCCGACGAGGACCTCCACATCGTCCAGCAGGTCGCCGACCTGATCGGCACGTTGATCGAGACTCCCGCCCGCTGCCAGGACCCCACCGCCGATCAGCGCAAGGCGATCCGCCGGGTGGTGGCCGAACGGGACTTCGAGGTGGTGTTCCAGTCGATCCACGACGCCGGAACCGGCAAGGTGGTCGGTGTCGAGGCGCTCGCCCGGTTCCCGTGCGAACCGTTCCGACCCGATAAGTTCTTCGAACAGGCCGCGTTGCTCGGCCTCGACATCGAGCTCGAGACCGCCATCGTCAGCCGTGTGCTGTCGCTGATACCCCAACTGCCCGACGACGTGTTCGTCTCGATGAACATCTCCCCGGCCGCTGCTCTGGCCGCCCCGTGGTCCGAACTGCTCGACGACGTCGACCCGTCACGCATCGTCCTGGAGATCACCGAACACGACGCCGTCCCCAACTACGGCGCCCTCGATGACGCGCTCGATACGTGCCGGGCCCGCGGCATGCGCGTTGCGGTCGACGACGTAGGAGCCGGCTTCGCGTCGTTCTCCCACGTGCTTGAACTGGCCCCCGAATTCGTCAAGATCGATCAGTCGATCACCCGGCACATGGACACTGATGACGCGCGCCGCCGGCTCGCGCAGGCCATCGCGCAGTTCGCCAGTCAGATCGGCGCCACCGTGATCGCCGAAGGCGTGGAGAGTCAGGGCGAGCTCGACGCCGTCGTCGCCTCCGGTATCTCCTGGGCGCAGGGCTTCTGCCTCAGCCGGCCCAAGCCGCACGCCCACGGCTTCCCGACCTCGCACGCGATCGCCGCGGCAGCCGACCCGCCGTCGTCGGCCGTAGATCTGTTGGGAGAGCGCCCGTTTGAGCTCGCGCTGGCCCATTCCCCGATCGGGATGGCCGTCGTCGCACTCGACGGCACGTTCCTGCGCACCAACCGGGCGCTGCGCACGATGCTCGGCTACAACCGGCGGGCGTTGGGCGAGATGAACTTTCAGCAGATCACCCATCCTGACGACCTGGACTCCGACCTGGCCCTGATGGCTGATTGCATCGCCGGGAGGCGGCGCTCGTATCGCATCGACAAGCGCTACATCGCCGCCGACGGGCACGTGGTGTGGTGCGCGCTGACCGTGGTGCTGGTGCACGCGCCGAAAGAACAACCGCTGTGCTTCGTCTCCCAAGTCGTGGATGTCACCGCCGACCGAATCCGTGAGGCCGAGCTGGCCCATCAGGCGGCCACCGATCCGCTCACCGCGATCGCGAACCGCTCCGCCGGATGGAGCCGGCTCGAGCAACGTGACACCGACGGCGCCGGCTACGGCGTGTTGTTCTGTGACATCGAACGATTCAAGGCCGTCAACGACAGCCGCGGCCACCACGCCGGCGACCAGTTGCTGGTCGAGGTGGCGGCCCGGCTGCTGTGCGTCGTCGGCGACGACGACCTCGTCGCCCGCTGGGGCGGCGATGAATTCCTGGTCATCACCGATACCGTCGACGACCACGGACTGGCGCTGCTGGCACGCAAGATCACCGAGCAGTTCGACACCGCGCCGATCATGCTGGCCGACGGCACCCGGATGCCGGTCACGTTGACGATCGGCTTCTCCGCCCACCGCCCCGGCGACGGCCGCGACGTCGATGCCGTCCTCGACGCCGCCGATCAGGCCATGTACCAGCAGCGCCGTAGACGCCGCAGCACCGACTGGCACGCCGGCGGCGACACCGGCTGGCTGGCCGAGTGATATCACCCGGCGGAAGAGGCTAGAGCCTTCGGCGCCAACTGCACCCGCGAGGTCAAACCGAGTTCGGTGTAGACGTGGGTCAGTGGCCACAGGAGGCTGGAGCGTCTTCGCCCGTCCACTCGGAACTGTTTCAGCGAAGTCGTGATGCGGGACTGTGGCCGTGTCGCGGGGTGACATCCGCGATGTCCGTACTTGTCGGTGGTCGAATGTATGTTCGAAGTATGTCAGGTGGGGACCTACTCGGCGCGGTGACCGCTTTGCGGGCTGCCTTCGATGAGGTGGCCGGCTGTGACGTCGATTTGTTGACCCGGCCTGATCTTGTTGCGGCCCTGGATGAACTGGAGACGTTGTCGTGCCGATTGCCGGCGGTGGGTCATCGGTTGCTGGCGCGGTTGCAGACTGAGGCGACACCGCAGCAGATGGGTGCGAAATCGTG
>NZ_JBTBFV010000053.1:0-37936 GCF_054786995.1 Mycobacterium sp. ZZG | reverse complement strand
GGCTCAATCTCGTCGAGCGCTGGTTTGCCGAGCTGACCACCAAGAAACTGCGCCGCTCCACTCACACCTCGGTGCGGCAACTCAACGCCGATATCCGTGCCTGGATCGACACCTGGAACGACAACCCCAAGCCTTACGTCTGGACTAAGACCGCCGACCAGATCCTGGCAAGCATCGCCAACTACTGCAACCGAATTAATGACTCAGGACACTAGACCGGCGCGGCCACCTCGGCCGGTGCGGGCTCGACGGTCACCTTGATCGCCTCACCGTTTTTGACAATCTGGAACGCGTCGAGAACGTCGTCCAGGGGGATGTGCCGGGTGATGAGGTCCTTCACCGGCACCTGACTGGTCGAGATGTACTCCAGTGCCCGCTTGTTGTGCTCGGGTGCCGAACCGTTCGCGCCGTGGATGTGAAGTTGGCGGTAGTGCACGACGTTCGAGTCGCAGGTGATGGTCGGGTCGGTCTTGGGCAGCCCCCCGAAGAACGAGATGCGGCCGTTACGCGCTGCCATCGAAATCGCTTGCTCCTGAGCGATATTGGCGGCCGTGGCGGTGATCACGACGTCGGCGCCGCGTCCGCCGGTGAGCTCCATGACCTTCTCGACGACGTCGACCTCGGCGGCGTTGATCACACCGTCGGGGTTCACGGCGTCGGCCGACATCTTCAGCCGTGCGTCGTTGACGTCGACGAGATAGATCGGCCCGCACTTGTGCACGCCGCGTGCGATGCGGATGTGCATGCAGCCGATCGGGCCCGCACCGAACACCACGACGGTGTCGCCCTCCTCGATGCCGAGCAGCTCCTGGGCGTTGATCGCGCACGCGAACGGCTCGGCCGCCGACGCCTCGTCGAAGCCGACGTTGTCCGGAATCCGGTTCAGCCCATCGACTTTGAGTACCTGCCGGGGCACGATCATGTATTCGGCGAAGCCGCCGTCGTACTGGTAGCCCATCGAGGTCTGGTTCTGGCACACCGCCATCCAGCCTTTACGGCACTCGTGGCACTCTCCGCACGGCACCGCGGCGATCACCTGCACGCGGTCGCCGGCCTGCCAATTGCTGCCGTACGTCGCGTTCACGTTGGCGCCGACCTCGACGATCTCGCCGGCAATCTCGTGCCCGATGGTCCGCGGCGGCGTCAGGTTCTGGTGGCCGTTGTAGAAGATCTTCACGTCGGTGCCGCAGGTGGAGCAGTTGCGCACGCGCAGCTTCACCTCGTCGGGTCCGCAGACCGGCTCCGGGACATCCTCGAGCCGGACGTCCTCGGGGGCGTAGAAGCGCAGAGCCTTCATGGTGCAGTCCTCTCGACGGGTGTGCTCTCCAGCACTCTATCCGCCATCCGGGCATAAAACCACCAAAATTACTGACCGATTTTGACCGAATGCTTGCATTAATGCCCGTTTATGCGGTGTACTGGGGTTATGTGACCGGCATCACCCGGCCGCCATCTGCCAATCGGAGGATTTGATGTCACACGCAACAATCGAGGACACGGCCCCGCGGACCGGCGTGCGGGTGCACGTGCAGAAGTTGGGCACCGCGCTGTCGAACATGGTCATGCCCAATATCGCGGCGTTCATCGCGTGGGGTCTGATCACCGCGCTTTTCATCGAGCAGGGCTGGCTGCAGGGCATCTTCGACGAGTTGAAGAACCCGGACGGCTGGGTCGCCAAGATCGGCGGGTGGGGCGCCTACGACGGCGCCGGAATCGTCGGCCCGATGATCACCTACCTGCTGCCGATCCTGATCGGCTACACCGGTGGTCGGATGATCCACGGCAACCGCGGCGCCGTGGTCGGGGCGATCGCCACGATCGGTGTGGTCACCGGCGCCGACGTCCCGATGTTCCTCGGCGCGATGATCATGGGCCCGCTCGGCGGCTGGTGCATGAAGAAGCTCGACGCGCTGTGGGAGGGCAAGATCCGCCCCGGATTCGAGATGCTGGTCGACAACTTCTCCGCCGGCATCCTTGGGATGATCCTGGCCATAGTCGGCTTTTTCGGTATCGGGCCGATCGTGTCGGCTTTCACCCGCGCCGCGGGCAATGCCGTCGACTTCCTGGTCGACAACGATCTGCTGCCGCTGACGTCCATCCTGATCGAACCGGCCAAGGTGCTGTTCCTCAACAACGCGATCAATCACGGCGTGCTGACGCCGCTGGGCACCACGCAGGCACTCGAAACCGGCAAGTCGGTCCTGTTCCTGCTAGAGGCCAACCCCGGCCCCGGGCTCGGACTTCTGTTGGCCTACATGGCGTTCGGCCGTGGAATCGCCCGCGCGTCGGCCCCGGGTGCGGCGATCATCCAGTTCTTCGGCGGGATCCACGAGATCTACTTCCCGTACGTGCTGATGAAGCCGAAGCTGATCATCGCCACCATCCTCGGCGGCATGACGGGTGTGTTCATCAACGTGCTCTTCGGCTCGGGCCTGCGGGCCCCCGCCGCGCCCGGGTCCATCATCGCGGTCTACGCCCAAACCGCCAGCGGCAGCTTCCTCGGCGTCACGCTGTCGGTGTTCGGTGCGGCGGCGGTATCCTTCGCGGTCGCGGCGCTGCTGCTCAAGACCGACCGGGCCACCGACGAGCCGGACCTCGCCGCGGCCACCGCCGAGATGGAGTCGATGAAGGGCAAGAAGTCGAGCGTGGCCGGCGCTCTGGTGGGCCCCGGCGGCGGCCCGACCGGACCCATCCGGCGCATCGTGTTCGCCTGCGACGCCGGCATGGGCTCGTCGGCGATGGGAGCGTCGGTGCTGCGCAAGAAGATTCAGCAGGCCGGCTTCAGTGACGTCAAGGTCACCAACGCCGCGATCTCGAACCTGACCGACGACTACGACCTGGTGGTCTCCCACCGCGACCTGACCGCACGCGCCCGCCAGCGCACCGGGTCCGCCGTCCACGTCTCGGTCGAGGACTTCATGGGCAGTCCGCGTTACGACGAGATCGTCGAGCAGCTCAAGCAAACCAACGACGACGGCGGCCCGGCGCCCGCCCCCGCGGCTGGGGTCGCCGAGGCCGAGGCGGCCGACGCGGAAGGCGCTGGCGAGGACGTTCTGCCGTTGGCATCGATCGTGCTGAACGGTTCGGCGACGACGGCCGTCGAGGCGATAAACGAAGCCGGTGAGCTGCTGGTCGCTGCGGGCGCGGTGGAACGGGCCTACATCGACGCGATGCACGAGCGGGAATCCTCGGTGTCCACCTTCATGGGCAACGGGCTGGCCATCCCGCACGGCACCAACGAGGCCAAGGACACCATCCGGCGTACAGGGCTGTCGTTCGTGCGGTACTCCGAGCCGATCGACTGGAACGGCAAGCCCACGGAGTTCGTCGTCGGGATCGCCGGAGCCGGTAAGGACCACATGGCGCTGTTGACCAAGATCGCGCAGGTGTTCCTCAAACCCGACGAGGTCGCCCGGCTGCGGCAGGCCACCACAGTCGAGGAGGTCAAGGCCATCGTGTTGGCCGCCGACAAGTAGTGTGACGCAGGTGGATTCCGAGACCCGCCAGAGCCGGATCGTCGAATTCGCCCGCACCCGTGGGAGGGTCGACGTCGCCTCGCTCGCCGACGAACTGGACGTCGCGAGCGAGACGATCCGCCGCGATCTGAAGGTTCTGGCGGGCCGCCGCCTGCTCAAGCGGGTGCACGGCGGGGCGGTGCCGTTGGAGACGGCCGCGTTCGAATCCGGTGTCGAGTACCGCAGCCAGGTCGACCTGGCCCAGAAGCACCGGATCGCGGCGGCGGCAACCGAACTGCTGCACGGTGCCGAAACCGTATATCTCGACGAAGGTTTCACGCCGCGGCTGATCGCCGAACGGCTGGCCGAACAAGAGCTGACCGTGGTGACGTCATCGCTGCTGGCCGCTGAGGCGCTCGCACACAGCCGCAGCGTCACGGTGTTGCTGCTCGGCGGCCGGATGCGGGGGCGGACGCTGGCCACCGTCGATCACTGGGCGGTCGACATGCTCGGCAGTCTGGTCATCGATGTGGCTTACCTTGGCACCAACGGTATTTCGCCCGAACACGGGCTGACCACCCCTGACCCGGCGGTCGCCGCGGTGAAGGGGACCGCGGTGCAGGTGTCCCGCCGACCCGTCCTGGTCGCGGCGCACTCGAAGTTCGGCGAGAGCAGCTTCTGCCGATTCGCCCGGATCGGCGATTTCGAGGCGATCGTGACCGGCCGGGAACTCGGAGCCGACGAGGCGCGCCGCTACGAAGCCCTCGGCCCCGTCGTCATACGAGCCTGACGACCTGCTCGTGCAGCGCCTCACCGAGCGTCAGATTGTTCTGCTCGGTGAAATGGACGCCGTCTTCCCCGTCGGTCGAGATCACCGAACCGGCATCGAAGAACGGCACTTTCACGAATGACGCCATCGCGCGGTACACCTTGGCCAGCTGGGCGGATTTCTCCTGGCTGCCCTCGAAGATCAGCTGAAACCACGGGTGCGGGGTCAGCGCCAGCGCTGGTGGCGCCACCACCAGCACCTTGGGCGCCGGATAGCCGGTGCCGACCCCGCCGGCGCTGGTGAGAACCTGGGTCACCAGCACCGACATACCCAGGGCGATGTCGAGTGGAGTGCGGTGGAAATACGCCTTGGTGTCGTTGGTGCCCAGCATCAAAATCACCAGGTCCAACGGGAGATGACCGGCCAGGCAGGACGGCAGGTACTTCGCACCGTTGAGGCGTGGGTCGGTCGGATCGTCGGCGTTGGTGGTGCGCGCCGACAGACCCTCTTCGATCACCTCGACGCCGGCGCCCAACCGGTCGGCCAGCACCCCGGTCCAGCGCGTGTCCCGCGGGTACCGTTCGGTGGGCATTCCGTCGGCAACGGGCACCCACCCCCAGGTCAGCGAATCGCCATAGCAGAGGATCCTTTTCGGGGTCATAACACCACGTCAGTCCTCGATGATGCGATCGGCCTCCTCGTCGCCGGGCACCCGCCGTCTCTCGTCGTCGTCGACGACGGTGAAGAACGAGTCCCCGTCTTCGGGGGTTCCGTCGATCTGGCCGGCGGTGCGCCGGGCCGGCCGGTCCTGCGCCGAGGTCGCCGTCGTACCCTCGGGCCACACGTCGGGAACCTCGGCGGCCAGTTTCTCGTCGAGGGTTTCGTCGACCTCGGCCTCGATCCACCGGTCGGGCGGATCGACGACGATGTCACCGTCGTCGTTGCGCACCTCGTCGGAGTCCAGCGATTCGCTCGGGCTCAGCGTGTCGTCGGGTCCGGGTTCGTCGTAATCGCCATCCATACCGACGAGTGTGCCCGGTCTCGAGCCCCCTCAACCGAGTCTCGCGCGCGCCCCGTCCAGCACCCATTCGATGTCGGCCCAGGTGCGCCGCACGATCTCGGCCGCCGGCGCCAGCCCGGTGATCCGCGACGACACTTGCCCGGTGTTGGCGACGCTGGCCTCCAGGTCGCCGCCGAAATACAGGTCGGTGATGCGGCCGAGAAGCCGTGCGTCGGCCGGGTGCTCGTCGATGCGGGCGGCCAGACCGGTGCGCAGCACCCGCATCGTCGGATTGCCGGGAACGTCGAGCAGCACCGTCCCGGAGTCGTCGGCCGCGACGATCGCGTCCTTGAAGTTGGTGTGCACCGCGGCCTCGACGCTGGCCAGCATGCGGGTGCCCATCTGCACCCCCTCGGCGCCGAGTACCACCGCGGCCGCGCCGGAGCGCGCGTCGCACACACCGCCGGCGCAGATCAACGGCAGCTGGACCCGTTCGGAGATCAGCGGCAGCAGCACCATCGTCGACGCCCCCAGCGCCGACTTGAAGCCGCCGCCCTCGACACCTTCGACGACCAGAGCGTCGACCCCCGCCCCCGCGGCCTTCAGCGCGCCTTTGAGCGATCCGACCACGTGCACCACGGTCATCCCGGCGTCGTGCAGGCGGTCGGTGAACAGGGCCGGGTCACCGGCGGAGGTGAACACGTGCCGCACCCCGGCGGCGACGAGCACCTCGACGATGGACGGATCCCGCTTCCAGCCCTGGATCATCAGGTTCGCGGCGACCGGGCGGTCGGTGAGGTCCCGGACGCGCCGCAGGTCTTCGCGACCCTCAGGGGTGAGCGTCTCGATCATCCCCAGACCGCCGCCCTCGGACACCGCGGCCGCCAGCTCCGCGCGGGCGATGTAGGTCATCGGGGCCTGCACGACGGGGAACTCGACGCCGAGCAGCTTCTGTATGCGATTGGTCACGACGCCGATCCTGCTGCTGGTCCCAGGTACCCGTCAGCCGTAGAACATCGTCCAGTAGTCGGCCGTCCAGGCACCGCCGTCGCACCTGAGGGGTACGCCGTCGGGACTCTGCGCCACCCCGGTGGCGTCCCCGCACACCGAACGCAGGGTGCGCACGCCGACCAGCGGCGGGGAGGACACCCACAGGCTCTTCGAGTTGCAGGCCACCGTGTTGCCCGACGCGTCGACTCCGAAGTTGTAGCGCGTCTTCTGCATACAGCGCTCACCGAGTCGCGCGTCGGGATCCACGAACGGGACACAGCCGGCGCCGTCGCAGGTGCTCGGCGTCGCCGAAGCGGGTCCGGCGACCGACAACGTCAACGGTGCGGCGAGAACACCACCGGCGATTGCCACCGCGGCCAACAGCTTCATGGCTACACCCTAAAAGGGGTGCGTGCGCCGCGGGCGGGCTTTGCCGGCATTGCCACCGCCGCAGGTGAAGACGCGTAAGCTCATGCCCATGAAATCGCTGGTCGGGGTGCTGTCGGCGGGTCTGCTGTCATCCGCCGCGCTGCTCTCGGCGCCGGCCGCCGGCGCCGACGTCGTCGCCTATCTGGTCAATGTGCACGTCCGGCCGGGCTACAACTTCCCCAACGCCGAGGCAGCGATCGGGTACGGGCAGACCATCTGTGACCGCGTCGCGGCCAAGATGGGCTACGCCGAACTCGTGAACCAGGTGAAAGCCGACTTCCACACCACGGACTACTACCAGGCGGGTTACCTGATCAACCAGGCCGTCAACGAGCTCTGCCCCGCACAGATCTGGCAGTTGCGGCAGTCGGCCGCCGGCTACACCGGGGTCTGACCTACGGGCAGGTCACCTCGATCTCGAACGGCTTGTTCACCGGCTGCATCGGGTTGGCCATGTCCACACCGGTGGCCGTGCCGGAGATCTTGTAGGTGTTGCCGTCCTTCTCCGCCTTGGCCTCGCCCTGGCCGGCGCCGCTCTGGTAGCCGAGGGTGACGCCGTTGACGTTGCCCAGACCGACCGAGACCACCGCGGGTTCGTCGCCGGTGCTGACCACCGCGCCGATGCCCGTGGTCGCATCCCCGATCGCGATGTTGGTGTTGCCGCCCATGTCCGAGCACACGACCGTGCCCTGGACTTCCTGGTCGGTGCCGTCGATGGTGACGGTGCTCTTGCCTTCGGCGGCCGCCGCCTGCGATGTCTCGCCCGAGGTCTCCGACTTGTCCGATCCGCAGCCCGACAGACCGGCCATGACGATCGCTGCGCCGCCCACGGCAACGAGGATTTCGCGCTTCAACACGGTTCTCCTTTGTGTCATGTGATTCGCCGAGCGGCGGATCATCACGAGCAGTATGAACACAAAAGTCAACTCAACAAGCGATCTTTATCCGAAAGTTTCCTGAAGCACGGAAGCTGGGATTGCTGGTCTCGAAGCCCTCGGCGGTGCCCGAGATCTCATAGGTGCGCCCGGTCATGCCGACCGACGCCTCGCCGCCCAGGCCCTGGTTGTAGCTGCCGGTGAAGCCGCCGAGGTCGCGGATCCCGACCTCGCGGACCACCAGTTCGTCCTTGCTGGAGATCATCGCCGAGATGCCGGGAGCCTCCGGGTCGTCCGGGTCGCCGGTGTTCATGAGCAGCAGCGTCCCGGCCGGGTCACACTGCACGGCGTCGGTGGTTCCGGCGTCCTGGCCGTTGATCGTCACCTGTGCCGTGCCGGCGACCAGCGTCCCGGGTTCCGGCTGGTATTCGGGCGGTGACGACGAGCAGCCTGCCAGCGCCGGCACGGCCAGAAAGGTCACGCCGACGGCGGCGCCGAGACACCTGCGTGTGGGCACAGTGCAGAATCTACGGCGTGAGCGGCCCCTTTTCCCCCGATCCCTTCTTTTCGGTGAACGCGGAACTCCCCGGCCGGCTCGGCCGCACCGGCACCATCCGAACCCCCCACGGTGACATCCAGACGCCGGCGTTCATCGCGGTCGGCACCCAGGCCACCGTTAAGGCCGTCCTGCCGGAAACAATGAAAGATCTTGGTGCTCAGGCCGTCCTGGCCAATGCTTATCATCTGTACCTGCAGCCGGGCCCCGATGTGGTCGACGAGGCCGGCGGACTCGGCGCGTTCATGAACTGGCCGGGGCCGACGTTCACCGACAGTGGCGGCTTCCAGGTGATGTCGCTGGGGGTGGGCTTCAAGAAGGTGCTCGCGATGGACACCGAGCGGCTGCAGGCCGACGACATCATCGCCGAGGGCAAGGAGCGGCTGGCGCACGTCGACGACGACGGTGTGACGTTCCGCTCGCATCTGAACGGGTCGACACATCGATTCACCCCGGAGGTGTCGATCGGCATCCAGCATCAGCTCGGCGCCGACATCATCTTCGCTTTCGACGAACTGACCACACTGGTCAACACCCGGGAGTACCAGGAGCGCTCGGTGCAACGCACCCACGAGTGGGCGGTGCGCTGCCTGGCCGAACACCGCCGGCTCTCGCAGGTGCGTGCGCACAAGCCGCCCCAGGCGCTGTTCGGTGTGGTGCAGGGCGCGCAGTACGAGGACCTGCGGCGCCAGGCCGCGCGCGGGCTGGCGCAGATCGTCGATGAGGACAGCCGGGGCTTTGACGGATACGGCATCGGGGGAGCGCTGGAGAAGCAGAACCTCGCGACGATCGTGGGATGGGTCAGCAGCGAACTGCCCGCCGACAAACCGCGCCACCTCCTCGGGATCAGCGAGCCCGATGACCTGTTCGCGGCGGTGGAGGCCGGCGCCGACACGTTCGACTGTGTGTCCCCGTCACGGGTGGCCCGCAACGCCGCGGTCTACTCGGCCGAGGGCCGCTTCAACATCACGGGTTCCCGGTACCGGCGCGACTTCACTCCGATCGACGCCGACTGCGACTGCTACACCTGCGCGCACTACACCCGCGCATACCTGCACCACCTGTTCAAGGCCAAGGAGATCCTGTCCGCGACGCTGTGCACGATCCACAACGAACGGTTCATCATCCGGCTGGTCGACCAGATTCGGGCCTCGATCCCCGAGGGCCGGTTCGACGATCTGCGTGAACACGTCCTCGGCCGCTACTACGCGAAGACCTGACGCACGTGGGCCTCACGAACGTGGGCCCTGTGCACGCAAATCCGCCGATCCGCGTACATAGGGCCCACGCTCGCGCAGCCTGACCTGCATCCTTTTGAACGTGTGCACAATAAGTGCATGACGACCGCCGCGGAGCCGCAGTCGCTGCTGCTGCAGATGCTCGCACCGGACCGCCGCGCCGACCCGTATCCCGTCTATGACCAGATCCGCGCGCACGGCCCGATACAGCTGCCGGACAACAACCTCACGGTGTTCTCGTCCTACGCCGACTGTGACGAGGTGTTGCGTCACCCGGATTCGGCGAGCGACCGGCTGAAGTCCACCGTCGCGCAGCGCGCCATCGCCGACGGCGCCGAGGCGCGGCCGTTCGGCCCGCCCGGGTTCCTGTTCCTCGACCCGCCCGACCACACCCGACTGCGCCGGCTGGTGAGCAAGGCGTTCGTGCCGAAGGTGGTCAGGGCACTCGAACCCGAAATCGTGGCCCTCGTCGACGGGTTGCTCGGCGACGCGGACCCGACCTCGGCCCCGTTCGACGCGATTGCCGGTCTGGCCTACCCGCTTCCGGTTGCAGTGATCTGCCGGCTGCTCGGCGTCCCGCTGGAGGACGAGCCGGAGTTCAGCGCGGCCTCGGCGCTGCTCGCGCAGTCGCTGGATCCGTTCATCACGGTGACCGGCGCGGCCGGTGACGGCTTCGAGGAACGCATGCGGGCGGGCCGCTGGCTGCGGGATTACCTGCGCCAGCTCATTTCCCGGCGGCGCCGTGACCCGGGCGAGGACCTGATGTCGGGGTTGATCCACGTCGAGGAGTCCGGAGATCAGCTGACCGAGGACGAGATCGTCGCCACCTGCAACCTGCTGCTGGTGGCCGGACACGAGACGACGGTCAACCTGATCGCCAACGCGATCCTGGCGCTGCTGCGTACCGACGGGCAGTGGGCGGGGTTGGCCGCCGATCCGGGACGCGCCGGTGCCGTCATCGAGGAGACGCTGCGCTACGACCCGCCGGTGCAGCTGGTGGGCCGGATCGCCGGAGACGACATGACGATTCGGGGCGAGCGAAGCGACGAGGGAAATATTGCAGGGGATGTCACGATCCCCAAGGGCGACAACATGTTGCTGTTGACCGCGGCCGCGCACCGCGACCCGGACTTCGTCGAGCGGCCCGACGAGTTCGATCCCGACCGGCCGGTGATCCGCCATCTCGGATTCGGCAAGGGCCCGCATTTCTGCATCGGCGCGCCGCTGGCCCGGTTGGAAGCCACCGTCGCCTTGACTGCGCTGACGTCGCGCTTCCCGGACTCGGCGCTGGCCGAGGAACCGGTCTACAAGCCGAACGTCACACTGCGGGGCATGTCCGCACTTTCGATCGCGTTGGCGTAGAGGCTATTCCGTCAGCGCCGCGATGACCTCCGCGGCCGCGCGTTCGCCTGCTTCGACCGCGCCCTCCATGTACGCGCTCCACTCGGTGGCGGTGTCGGTGGAAGCCCAGTGGATCGCGCCGATGGGCGCGGTCAGCGCCGGTCCGTAGGTGGTCCACACCAGGGGCCCGCAGTTGGCGTTGTAGCAGCCGCGCGTCCACTGCCGGTCCGCCCACTCGCCGTCGATGTAATGGTCAGGACGGGCTGCGCGAGAACCGAAATGGCGCACCAGTTCGGCGGTCAGTGCCGCGCGTCGCTCCTCCACTGACCAGTGCCCGTGGGTGCGGGCCTGCTCCCCTTCGAGGAACAGCAGGATCACCCCGCGGTCGTCTCCCTCGATGCAGGTGTCGTTGGACATCCGGGCCGGACCGACGTCGGAGATGAGTTGGCCGTTGAGCCCGTCGGCGCGCCAGAACGGCTCGTCGTACACGAAAAACGCCTTCATCGCCGACGAGTTGGGCATCCGCTGGGTCAACTGGTCGCGGTAGCCCGACAGCGGCGGGTCGTACATGATCCGGCCGGCCAGCATCGGCGACACCGCGACGATCACCCGGCGGCCGCGCGCCACCTGTCCGCCGCGGCAGTGCACGGTGACGTGGTCGGCGCCGTGCTCGATGAGCTGCACCGGCGCGTCGAGCACCAGATGCGCGGTCAGCATCGCCGCCAGTCGCTTCGGGATCTCCGCGGTGCCGCCGACGAACCGGGTGGTCTGCGCGCCGCCCTCGGACTCGGCGAACAGCTCCGAGGTCACCCCGCACGTCTGGATGGTGAAGAGCAGATGCAGGAACGACACCTCGACGGTCGGCACGGCCAGGATCCCGACGGTGCAGATCTCCAGCAGGGTGCGGGCCACCGGGGACAGACCCTGCGCGTCGTACCAGGCGCCCGCGGTGACGGCGTCCCACTCGGCCGCATGCGCAGCCGCCCACGGTGCGGCCGGGTCGACCTCGGCGGCCAGCTCGTCGAGCGTGCGCAGCACCTTCTCCAGCTCGGCGAGCTCGCCGGCGAACCGGTCGTGAAACGCGTTGCCGCGCAGCACACCTGTGCCGGCCAGCTCGTAGGTCGTCTCGCCGTCGTCGTACTGGGGATAGGTCTGCACTCCGAGTTCCGCGGCGAGCGCGAACATCCGATGGTGCGTGTCGCCGATCCACTGGGCCCCGAGGTCGATCGGCAGCCCGGCCAGGTCCTCGGTGAGGATGCGGCCCCCGACCCGGGTGTCGGCCTCCAGGATCAGCGGGGTCAGTCCTGCTCCCAGGACGGTGCGCGCGGCGATCAGTCCGGAGAGCCCTGCCCCGACGATGACGACGTCGGCCTCATGGCGTGCCATGCCCGACACTGTCTCACGGGAGACCTCACAGCGGGTTCAGGATGCGCTGCAGGAACTGCCGCGTTCGTTCCTCTTTCGGGTCACCGATCACCGCCGCGGGCGGCCCCTGCTCCAGGATCACGCCGCCGTCGGTGAACAGCACCTGATTGGAGACCTGGCGCGCGAACTGGATCTCGTGTGTCACGACCACCAGCGTCCAGCCCTCGACCGCGAGCTCCTTGATGACGCCGAGGACTTCACCGACGAGTTCGGGGTCCAGCGCCGACGTCGGCTCGTCGAACAGCACCACCTTCGGCTTCAGGGCCACCGCCCGGGCGATGCCGACGCGCTGCTGCTGGCCGCCCGACAGCTGGAAGGGGTACTGGTCGCGTTTGTCCTTCAGCCCCACCTGGTCGAGCAGTTCGACGGCTTCGGCCTCGACCTCGTCGCGGGGCCGCTTCTGCGCGACGATCGGGCCCTCGGTGACGTTCTGCAGCACGGTCTTGTGGGGGAACAGGTTGTGCGACTGGAACACGAAGCCGCTCTGCGCGCGGTAACGGCGCAGCTGGTCCCGGGGCGCCGGCTCGGCGAAGTCGATCTCGGTGTCGCCGACCCTGATCACCCCCGAGTCGGCGACGTCGAGCGCGTTGAGGGTGCGCAGCAACGTGGTCTTGCCCGAACCGGACGGGCCGATGATCGCGGTGGCCGTCCCGCGCGGCACCGTGAACGACACCCCTTTGAGGACTTCCAGTGCGCCGAAGGACTTCCGCACGTCCCGCGCGACGATCGTGTTCTCGGTCGTCATTTCGCCACGTACCTTTCCAGTCGGTGCTCGAACCGCGCCTGCCCGAACGAGAGCACCAGGCAGATCAACCAGTAGTAGACCGCGGCCGTGCCGTACAGCGCGAAGAACTCGAACGTGGGGGCGGCGATGATCTGTGCCTGGCGCAGCAGTTCGGTGACCAGGATGGTCGAGGCGAGGGACGTGTCCTTGACCAACGAGATCAATGTGTTCGACAGCGGTGGCACGGCGACCCGGGTGGCCTGCGGCAGGATGATCCGCCGCAGCGTGTCCACATAGTTCAGGCCGATCGTCTCAGCCGCTTCCCACTGGCCCTTCGGGATGCTCAGGATCGCCGAGCGGATGATCTCGGCCGCGTACCCGCCGACATTGAGGCTGAACGCGATCACCGCCGCCGGGAACGGGTCGATGCGGACGCCGAATTCGGGCAGTGCGAAGAACACGATGAACAGCTGCACCAGCAGCGGCGTTCCGCGGATCACCGAGATGTAGAACCGGGCCGCGTTGGACAGCAGTGCATTCGGGGACAGTCGGGCGAGCGCGACCGCGAGCGCGATCACCAGACCGATGGCGAAGCTGATGATCGTCAACGGGATGGTCATCGTCAGCGCGGCCCTGGCCAGCGGCCACAGGTTGTCCAGCACGAGCTGCAGCGTCGAGCGGGGTTGCGCCTGGGGTGCGTCCGGACCGCCGGAGGCATTGGTTTTCAGGTACTTCTGGGAGACCTCGGCCAGAGTGCCGTCGGCCTTGAGCTCCTCGATCGCGCGGTTGAGGTCCGGCAGCAGGCCGCTGTTCTTGCGCGCGGCGAACCCCTGTTCGCTCTTCTCGCCCGTGGTGGCGGCGATCTTGACCGAGGTGTCGTTGGTTTCGGCGAGATAGGCGTAGATGGAGAGGCTGTCGTTGACCACCACGTCGACCCGGCCCTGGCTGAGCAGGGCCATCGCCTGGGTCAGTCCCTCCACCGCTTCGATCTGCGCGCCGGCATCGCGGGCCACCTGGGCCCAGTTGCTGGTGATGCTCTGCGCGGCCCGCTTGCCTGACAGGTCGGCCAGCGAGGTGATCGAGTCGTCGTCGGCGCGGGTGACGATAACACCCTCGCCGATCGAGTACGGCTCGGACATGTCGTACTTCTGCTCACGCTCCGGGGTGATCGTCACCTGGTTGGCGACGACGTCGAACCTGCCGGCCTCCAGCGCGGCGAACATCGAATCCCAGGGCGTCTCGACGAATTCGACGTTCACGCCCAGCTTCTCGGCGACCGCGCGGGCGACGTCGACGTCGTAGCCGGTGAGCTGGCCGGTGACCGGATCGTGATAGCTGAGCGGGGCGTACACCCCTTCGGTGCCGACCCGCAGCACGCCGCTGGATTCCACCGGGTTCCCGGAACCGGACGAGCCGCACGCCGCCAGCAGCACGGCGACCGCGGCCAGCGCCGCCAGCAGCACCTTCTGTGTGGAGCGCATCGCCGGACCGTAGCAACCCGGACGCGTCAGCTGAAGGGTTCTGCTCACCCCGGCCGGTATACCCACGGTGCGCGCGGCAACCGTTGCGGGTCGAACTCGTCGAGCATGCCGTCGACGGTGCGCGCCGAGTATCCGAGGGAGTCGGCGATCTGCGCGAGCGCGACGTCGACGCCGATCTCGGCCAGCGTCACCGCGCCGTCGCGTTTGGCCAGCCGGGCCCCGTCGGCGTTGAGCACCAGAGGTACGTGGGCGTACACCGGTTCCGGGTGGCCGAGCAGCCGTGCCAGGTACGCCTGGCGCGGTGACGACGCCAGCAGGTCGTCGCCGCGCACCACCTGGTCGATCCCGGATGCCGCATCGTCGACGACAACGGCCAGGTTGTAGGCCGTGACCCCGTCGCCGCGCCGCACGACGAAGTCGTCGACCAGGCCGGTGTAGTCACCGTGCAACACGTCGTGGACGGTGAAGGACGTGACGTCGGTGCGCAGCCGCAGGGCGGGTGGTCGGCCGGTCTGCTGCCGCCGGTGTTCACGTTCGGCATCGGTGAGGTGGCGGCAGGTACCGGGGTAAGCGCCCTCGGGAGCGTGCGGCGCGCGCGGGGCCTGCGCGATGTCTCTTCTGCTGCAATAACATTCGAAGAGCAGTCCGCGCTCTTTCAGCGAGTCGACGACGGCGTCGTAGCGTGCGGCGTGCTCGGTCTGTCGGGTGGCCGGTCCGTCCCAGGTGATGCCGATCGCGGCGAGGTCGGCGAGCTGGCGGTCGGCGATGTCGGTGTGGGTGCGGTCGTCGAGGTCCTCGACGCGCATCAGGAACCGCCGCCCGGTCGACCGGGCGAACAGCCACGCCAGCACGGCGGTGCGGAGGTTGCCGATGTGCAGGTCCGCCGACGGGCTCGGCGCGAACCTGCCTGCGCCGGGGGAGTGGGCCACGGGCCCTACTCTCTCAGACCGCCTGACTCTGCAGGGTGACCGAGGCGGCGGCCACCGACGGTGCGCCCCCCACGCCGTGCCCCTGTGCGGTCACCGCGAGCCGGGTGCGGTCCCCGCGGAACAGGTCCCGGGAGAACTCGCACGGGGTGTCGTGCTGGTCGTAGGTGATCCGGGTGATCAGCAGCAGCGCCGACTTCGGCTTGATGCCGAGCAGGTTGGCTTCCTCGGGCGTCGCGTTGACCGCCTCGATGCGCTCGTCGGCGCGTGCGGTGACCAGTCCGTACTCGCTTTCCAGGATCTCGTAGAGCGAGCCGCCGAGCTGCTGCTCCAGCAGACCCGGGAAGGTCTCGGCCGGAAACTGGGCCAGCTCCAGCGAGATCGGTGAACCGTCGGCCAGTCGCAGCCGCTGAATCTCGATGACGAAGTCGTCGGCGCCGATACCCAGTGCCTGCTGGGTGACGGCGTCGGGTGCGGCGATCTTCGTCGACAGCACCCGGGTGCCCGCGACATAGCCTTGGCTGGCCAGGAACGCCGGAACGCCGACGACGTCGGTCAGGCTGCGCTGTACCTGCGCGTGGCTGATGAAGATGCCGCCGGAGCGGCCGATCACCCGGTCGACGAGACCGGCCTCCTCCAGCGCGGCCAGCACCTGGCGCAGGCTGGAGCGGCTGGTGCGGTAGCGTTCGGCGAGCTCGCGCTCACTGCCGAGCTTGGTGCCCGGCACCCCGGCGTTGATGTCAGCCACGATCCGGCGCCGCAGATCTTCGGTTTGGGTCGGCACCGGACCTCCTCACGCCACTGAATTGGTAAGACCAAATGTAGGCCATCGGCCGTCAAAGGTCGGCGAGTGCCTCCGGTGATTCGGGCAGAATCTGGCCACCGTCGACCACCAGCGACTGCCCCGTGATGTAGGAGGCCTCGTCGGTGGCGAAGAACAGTGCGGCGTTACCGATGTCGGCGACCTCGCCGAGCTTGCCGGCCGGCACCGACGCGGCCATCTGGTCCATGTAGGTCTGGCCCATGTCGATCAGGCCCTCGGTGATGATGTTGCCCGGCAGTACCGCGTTGACGGTGATCTTCTTGGGCGCCAGCTCGATCGCGGCGGTGCGCAGGAAGCCCAGCTGCGCGGCCTTGCTCGCGCCGTAATGGGACCAGCCGGGGAAGCCGGTGACCGGGCCGGTGATCGACGAGGTGATGATCACCCGGCCGTGGCCGCTGGCGGTCAGCGCATCCAGTGCCGCCTGCACGATGTAGACGGTCCCCTTGAAGTTCACGCCGATGACCTGCTCGATGTCCTCGGGGGTGAGGTCCTGCAGGCGGCCGGACGGGAAGATTCCGGCGTTGGCGCACACGATGTCCAGGCCGCCGTTGCGTTCCACCGCGGCCGCGACGACACGGCGGCAGTCCTCGGGGCTGGTCACGTCGGCGGCCACCCCGGTCACGGTGCCGGCCAGCCCGGTCAGGTCGGCGACGGAGCTGTCGATGTCGGCCTGAGTGCGCCCGGTGATGACGACGTTGACGCCGGCCTTGGCGAATGTCTCGGCGATGCCTCGCCCGATGCCCTTGCTTCCGCCGGTGACGATGGCCGACCGGCCCTGCAGCGAATTGAACATAGCGATAAGCCCTTTCGGAACGAGGATCAGAAAAGCCGGTGACCGTCGGAGGTCAGGTACTGCTCAGCGAGCTTGCAGCTGCCCGCGGCGTAGGTCACGGAGATGGCCTGGGACTCCTTGGAGTGGCTGTGGGTGCCCATCCAGGCCAGCAACAACAGGCGTCGCAGCAGGATGAACGACGCCAGCATGTCCTCGTCGGCCTCGCTCATCGTCCCGCGGCTGCGGTACCCGTTGACCCAGGCGTGCTGCCATTCGGGAACGGACGGATGGTCCTCGAAGAACGACACGGCTGTGCCGAAATCATAGAAATACCAACCGAATCCGCAGTCGTCGAAGTCGATCACGGTGATCGTCTCACCGTCGACCAGCAGGTTGGCCAACCTCAGGTCGGCATGCACCAAACCGAACGTGTCGGGCCCGCTGCCGTATTCGGTGAGCCGGCGGTGCAACAGCGTCTCGGCCCGGCTCAGCACCTCGGCCTCGTGGTCCCCGACGCCGATCGCGTCACGCCAGCGTCCCCAGCGGGGCGTCCCGCCGAGACTGTGTTCCCAGTCCCAGGAGAATCGGCTGAACCCGGCCGGTCGCTGCCAGCGGCGGGCATGGTAGTGAAGCGCGGCGGTGATGCAGCCGAGGGTGTGAAAGTCGGTGGAACTCACGGTGTTCTCGTCCGGTTCGGCACCCGGCACCATCTCGAAATGGACGACGTGCCGTTCGGTGCCCTCGTGCTCGACAGCCACCACGCGGCGTCCGTCCCGGGCCGGGATCACCTTCGGCACGGTGACGTCGCTGTCACGGTGCAGCGCGTCCAGCCACATCAGCTCCGACTCGATCTGGTCGACGCGGTGGTAGTCCTGCCGGTGCACCCGCAGGATGGACCGGTGCCCGCTGCCGGGCTCCTCGACCGCGTAGGTCGCGTTCTCGGACAGGTTGAGCAGCCGCAGCGCCGAGCCCGCAGGCAGGTCGAACGCCTCCAGAGCCTTCTCGGCGACGGCCTGGTCGTCAGTGAAGTCTGAGCTCAATGGTCACGCCCTTCGATCCCTCCCAGCACCTCGGTGATGCGGTCGCGCGCCACGACGACATCCTTGGTGCTGCCACTGATGTAGAGCCTGCCTGCCGCACCGATCATCTGCACGTCGACCAGCGTCAGACCGGGCGCGGCCCGCTCCGCCTCGTTGGCCGCAACCGCCGCGAACAGCGCCGGTGTCATCTCGTACACCAGCAGAGACTGGCCGGGCAGCACCATCGACGCCTGCCGGTTGCGGTTGAGGATCACCGCGTGCTGATCGGTGATGTCCTCGATGACGTCGTGGTAGAGCACCCGCGGACGGAGCTGATCGGTGGCCGAGCTCTGGGTCCCGGTCAGGATGGCCTCACCGGCACGCCGCACGTCGTCGAGGTCGCTCGAATGGATCTCCAGCACGCCGAACTGTCGTTCCACGTACAGGATTCCGGGTTGGATGCCGGGCACCTCCCGCAGCGCGAGGTCGATGACCCGCTCGATCGCCAGCGCCGGCGACACCTCGACGATGAGCGCGTGCTCACCGGCGTACGGCGGGTAGCCGCGCGCTCGGGTCGGGGTGCCGAGGTAGGCGGCGAACTGCTGCTGCAGATCCTCGACGAGGAGGTAGACGCGGATGTCGGTCCGCGTCGGTGCGTCCGTTACGACCATCTTCAGCAGACTACTGCGCGGCGACGGAGAAGTGCGCACCCAGTTCGCTGTGCGGGCGCGGGATCACGTGCACGCTGACGAGTTCGCCAACCTGCGAGGCGGATTCGGCGCCGGCCTCGGTGGCCGCCTTGACGGCGCCGACCTCTCCGGTGACGATGACGGCCACCAGGCCGTCGCCGACCTGCTGGCGGTCGGTGATCGTCACGTTGGCCGCCTTGACCATCGCGTCGGCAGCCGCGAGTGCGGCGACGTAACCCTTGGTCTCGATCATTCCGATCGCGTTGCTGGCCATGGTGTTTCTCCTTTGTGTCGGGTTATCTGACGTTGGGGCCGGTAACCGGGATGGCTAGCCGGTGGGATCGATGGAGCCGATGATCAGTGCGTCGACCGGAGGCGGGGTGCCGGTGAACCAACTCGCCGCCACCGAGCCCTGGGTGACCAGCACGTGCTCGCCGACTCCGCTGCCGAGCACGTCGAACGCGATCAGCCGCGACCCGGAGCCGTCGACCTCGACTTCGAGGAAAGCGCCGGCGGGGATGCCGTCGATGCGGCGGGTCGACCAGACCTGCCCGATGACCGTGCCACTGATCATGTTCGCTCCTTGTGGATCGTCACGCCCAGTGCGCGGGCGCGCTCGCGGGCCAGCGGGGTCAGCACGGCCCGGGGGCCGAGGACCAGGGATGCGCCGGAAGCGGCGATGTCGGAGATCTGGCGTTCGGTGACCGCGCCGCGCTCGATGCGTTTGGTGCTGCCCGGGCCGTGGCGGTCGGTGCCTGCCAGCCGGAAGGACAGCCGGCCGTGCCGCAGGTCGGCGCGGGTCTTCGGATTCTCGAACAGCCGCAGCAGGTTTCGTACGAACACATCGAGGTCGCGGTCGTTGGTGATGCGTACGGTGTCGACGCGCGAGCGTTCGTCGGTGGCCAGCGGTCCGGTGGCCACGGGGCCGTTGGGCGCCGGGGCTGCCGGGGGAGGCGGGGCCGCCGGTGCGGGAGTCCGCACGTTCGCGGGCCGGGCCGCCGTGAGGTCACCGACGGTTTCGCGGATCACTTCGCGGACCAGCTGCCGCAGCTCGTCGCGGTCGATGCTCACCGCACACTCCGCGCGAGGGCCTCTTCGGCCGCGGCCGCGGCCTGGCGGACGTCGGATTCGCTGCCCGACAGGTACACCCGGCCGGTCGCGCCGATCATCCGGAAGTCCACGACCTTCACGTCGGCGGCCTTCTCGGCCTCGTTGGTGGCCAGGATCGCGTATGACGCGGGGGACACCTCCAGCACGTAGAGAGTCTCGCCGGCCAGCACCATCGACCCGATCTTGTTGCGGTTGATCAGGAATGCGTGCTGCTGGTCGATGCTGGAGATGATCCGGGAGGCCAGGATCTGTGGCGGCGTCGCGGAGGCGGCATCGCGTCCCAGCTCGGCCAGTGCGGCGTCGGCGGCGGCTTCGACGTTGGCGGTGTCACCGTGGAACTCCAGGTAGCCGAACTGCCGCTCCACCACCAGCACCCCGGCCTGCACCTCGGCGTGCTTGAGGGCGACGTCGGTGACGCCCTCGATGTCCAGGCCCGGCGCCACCTCGATGATCTGCGCGGCGACACCGGCGCGCGGCAGCGCACCCTTGATCCAGGTGCCCAGATACGACATCGTCTGCGGCTGAAGCCGGTCGATGAAGATGAACGAACGCAGTTCAGCCACGGGTCACCTCTTGATCAGTTGTGCGAGTTCTTCGGCCACCAGCGCGCGAAGCTCGGCGCGCAGCGCCTCGATGCCGGGATCGGTGGCGCGGCGGGGGGCGGGCCGGCTGACGGGTGCCACGGGCGCGGCGGCGGCGGACGGGTCGTTGGAGGCGCGGGGATACGCCGGCACCGGCCCGGCCGGTGAGCGCCACGGCGACAACCCGGCGAAGTTGGGCATCGACACCCCGGCGTCGGCGTTGTAGGCGATCCGGGCCCAGTTCAGCAGATTCTCGGGCTGCAGGTTCTCCCCGATGGAGCTGCGCCCGACGAAGCCGGTGCCGATCGTCATCGACGGCGCGAGGTTGGTCTCCAGCCCGGAGCTGCCGGTGCTGTTGCCGACGTTGACCGAAACCCGCAGCACCGGTACCTGGGCGGCGAATTCGGTGATGACGGCGGGGTCCTCGCTGTGGATGGCAGCCGAATGACCGGCACCGGCGATGCGGACCACTGCGCGGGCGGCGCGGATGCCGCGCCGCGCGTCGGCGACCGTGGTCATGCCGAGCACCGGGCAGAGCTTCTCGTGGGTGAGCACCTCTTCGCCGATGACGTCGGTGAACGGCGCGATCAGGACCCGGGTCTTGGGGGTGACGCGCAGCCCGATCCGCTCGGCGATCCACGCGGCGTCCCGGCCGACGACCTCGGTGTTCAGTGCGCCGTCGGGGAACATGTACTCGCGCAACCGGATCGCCGCATCCGTATCGAGAATGTGCGCACCGTGCCGCGTCAGCGCGGTGCTGAGCCTGCCGGCCACGGCGTCCTCGACGATCAGCACCGACTCGTTGGTGCACAGCACCGAATTGTCGAAGGCCTTGCTGTCGACGATGCGCCGCGCGGCCGCCTCGAGGTCGGCGGTCGCGTCGACGAGCACCGGGACGTTGCCGGGGCCGACTCCGAGCGCCGGGTTGCCCGACGAGTAGGCCGCGCGCACCACACCGGTGCCGCCGGTGGCGACGATGACGTCGGTGCGCTCGTCGGACATCAGCGCCTCGACCAGCGGCAGCGAGGGTTCGTCGATGACCTGCACGATGCCGTCCGGGGCGCCGGCGGCCACGGCCGCCTCGCCGAGCAGCCGCGCCGCGTCCGCCGAGCACTGCTTGGCTCTGGGGTGCGGCGCCACGACCACGGCGTTGCGGGTCATCAACGCCAGGATCACCTTGAAGTACACGGTAGCAACGGGATTGGTGGTCGGGGTCAGAGCCAGGACCACGCCCGCAGGCCGGGGGATCTCGACGATCTTGCGGGCAGTGTCCACCCGCGGCGTCACGTAATCCTGGTCCCGGTAGAACTCGACGAGGCCCCGCGAGCAGGCCCGGTTCTTGACCACCTTGTCGTCGACAACACCCATCTGGGTCTCGGCGACAGCGGCCGCGGCGAAGCGTTCGGCATTGCGGTAGCCGGCTTCGGCGACCGCGTCGACGATCCGCGCCACCGACGCCTGGTCGTAGTCGGCGTAGGCGGCCGCGGCGAAGTGCGCCCGCTCGAGTAGTTGACCTGCGTGGGGTACTGGATGTGCACCGGTCACGGCTTCCTCCGTCCGGTCGCGGCCAGCTTCGCCCGTCCGATGGCGACCTCGGTGCGGTCGAGGACGTCCTCACAGAGGTCACGGTTGAGCAGCAGGCCCGGTTTGAATTGCAGGACACGGGGATCCAGCGTGGAGAAGATCGCCCACACCCCGTTCTGGTACAGCTCGCGCATCACGAACTTGGCGCCCTCGGGGTGGTCGAATTCCAGCCCGATCACCACGCCGTTCTGCCGGATACCGACGAACCAGTCCGGGTGGTCGGCCTGGATGCGGGTCAGGCCCTGGGCGAAGATGTCGGCGATGTAGTGCACCGAGGAGCGCACCTCGGGCCGGCTGGTGATCTCCAGGGTCTTCAGCGCGGCGACGCAACCGAGCTCGGCGCCGCCGAAGGTGGAGATGTGCCCGAAGCCGTCCTGTTCGAGCCATTGCGCGGCGCGGTCACTGAGCAGGGCCGCGGTGATCGGGTACATCCCACCCGAGAGGCCCTTCCCGCTGACCATGATGTCCGGCTCGATGCCGTGCTTAGTGATGCCCCACATCTCACCGGTGCGCATCAGCCCCGTCTGCACCTCGTCGGCGATGTAGAGCGCGTCGTAGCGTTCGCACAGCTGCTTGACCGCTTCCAGATAGCCGAGGGGCGGCAACGGAAATCCGTAGGTGGCCGGGATGGTTTCCATGATCACCGCGGCGACGTCGCGTCCGCGCAGCGCCTGTTCCATCGCGTCGGTGTCACCGAACGGGACCTGGACGAACTCGTCGGGCCGGTCGGCGAGGAACAGTTTGGCGAATCGGTCATCACCGGTGGCGACCGCGAGACCGGTGTGGCCGTGGTAGGCCTTCACGATCGAGACGATCTTGCGGCGCTGGGTGGCGTGCCGGGCGCTCTTGAGCGCGATGTCGATGGCCTCACCGCCGCCGGACCCGAACGCCACCTTGCTCAGGGAAGCCGGCGCGGATTCGATCAGCTTCTGCGCCAACGCCGTTCGCGCCACCGAAGGGAAATGGTGGTTGCCGACGTCGAAGTGCTGCATGCCGTCGGTGATCGCCTGCATCACTTCGGGATTGCGGTGCCCGAGGTTGTAGGTGCCACCGTTGAGGTGCATGTCGATCAGGCGACGGCCGCTCATGTCCCACAGGAAGTAGTCCTGCCGGCGGTCGATCACCAGGTCGACGCCGGTGTCGGTCCAGAATTGGGTTTTGTCCGGGTTCCAGAACTCCTTGGCACGTTCCAGCACCTGGGCTTTGGAATCGAACGAGAACGTGCCGTAGTCGTACACGGGACTCCCTGTCGTGCGGTCGGCCGGGGGTGTGACCAAAAGCTAAACGGTCCGACCATTTATGTCAACATGGCGTTCTCAGGGGTTGCACAGCTGAATTGGTAGTGCCAATATGTCTGAGGTTCGGCATTGTGGTCTAGACCACAGTGATGTCAGAACGCGACCTGAACTGCTTTCCGCCCTTCGCCCTGGAAGGTCTCTGCTTATGACAGAAGACGTCGTTCCCCGTGAAACAACCACCACAGACTCGGTCCAACGGCTCAAACGCAACGCCGTCGGCACCTTCGGCGTCATCTTCATGGCGGTCGCGACCGCCGCGCCGATCACCGCGATGGTCGGCAACGTCCCGATCGCCGTCGGCTTCGGAAATGGTTCGCACGCCCCGGCAGGCTATCTGGTGGCCACCATCGTGCTGGGCCTGTTCGCAATCGGGTACGCCACGATGGCCAAGCACATCACCGCGACCGGCGCGTTCTACGGCTTCATCTCCCACGGCCTCGGTCGCGTGATGGGTATGGCCAGCGGTCTGATCATCACGCTGGCCTACATCGTGTTCGAGGCGTCGCTGATCGGCATCTTCGCGTTCTTCTTCCAGAACTTCCTGTCTTCGCAGCTCGGCATCACCATCCACTGGCTGGTGCCGGCGCTGCTGATGCTGGTGCTGAACTGCATCCTGACCTACTTCGACGTGAACCTGACCGCCAAGGTTCTCGGCGTCTTCCTGATCACCGAGATCTTCATGCTGGCCCTCGGCGCCATTGCGGTGGCCGTCAAGGGCGGAGGACCCGACGGCTTCGCGATCGCCGAGACTCTCAACCCGGTCGGGGCATTCCAGCCCGCGGCGATCGCCGGCGCCAGCGCCGGCCTCGGTCTGTTCTTCGCGTTCTGGTCATGGGTCGGTTTCGAGTCGACGGCGATGTACGGCGAGGAGTCCAAGGACCCCAAGCGAATCATCCCGCGCGCCACCATGATCGCCGTGCTCGGTGTCGGCATCTTCTACGTCTTCGTGTCCTGGATGGCGATCGCCGGCACCGGACCCCAGCAGGCCGTCGAGCTGGCGCAGAGCGCCGACACCTCGTCGGAGATCTTCTTCGCCCCGGTCCGCGACACCTACGGCGAGTGGGCCATCACCTTGTTCAACATCCTGCTGGTGACGGGATCGTTCGCGTGCGGCATGGCGTTCCACAACTGCGCGTCGCGCTACCTGTACGCCCTGGGCCGGGAGGGCCTGTCGAGCGGGCTGCAGAAAACGCTTGGCGCGACGCACAAGACGCACGGGTCGCCCTACATCGCGTCGTTCGTCCAGAGCGGCATCGCGCTGGTGCTGGTGCTGGCGTTCTTCTTCGCCGGCATGGATCCCTACATCCACATGTACACACTGCTGGCGATCCTCGGCACGATGGCGATCCTGATCGTGCAGTCGCTGTGCGCGTTCTCGGTGGTGGCCTACTTCCACTTCCACAAGAACCACCCGTCCAGCGCCCACTGGTTCAAGACATTCCTGGCCCCGCTGACCGGCGGCATCGGCATGCTCTACGTGGTGTATCTGCTGTGGGAGCACAAGGAATCCGCGGCGGGCGCGGCGTCGGGCACCTTGCTGTTCAAGCTGACACCATGGATCGTGATCGGGGTGTTCGTGTTCGGTGCGGCCATGGCGCTGTACTTCAAGTTCAAGGACAAGCGGCGCTACGAGCTGATCGGCCGGATCGTCTACGACGACAGCGAAGTTCGCGACTAGAAAGGGTTCTTCAGTGGCTGACGAGTTGGGCAGGTTCCGGGTTCTGGACTCGAAACCTGTCAACCTCGACGGGTTCAGCGTCCCGGACGCCGCACTCGGGCTGATTGCGATGAGCAGCCCACATGACCCCTCACCTTCGCTGAAGATTCGTGGGGGTGAGGTAGTCGAACTCGACGCCAAAGACGTCGTCGAGTTCGACGTCATCGACGAGTTCATCGCCCGCTACGGCATCGACCTCACGGTCGCCGAAGAGGCCATGGCTCTCGATGACGAGACGCTGGCGCGCATGGTGGTCGACATCAACGTGCCGAGGGCGGAGGTGGTGCGGCTGATCGGCGGCACCACCCCCGCCAAGCTCGCCCGCGTCGTCGCCCTGCTGTCGCCGGTGGAGATGCAGATGGCGATGGCCAAGATGCGGGCCCGTCGCACGCCGAGCAACCAGGCGCACGTCACCAACCAACTCGACGACCCGCTGCTGATCGCCGCCGACGCGGCCAGTGCGGTCGCCTACGGCTTCCGTGAGGTGGAGACGACGGTGCCGGTGCTCGGCGATGCGCCGTCCAACGCCGTCGCGCTGCTCATCGGGTCGCAGGTCGGCACGCCCGGGGCGATGGCGCAGTGCTCGATCGAGGAAGCACTCGAATTGCGGCTGGGCCTACGCGGTCTGACGTCCTACGCCGAGACCATTTCGATCTACGGCACCGAGCAGGTGTTCGTCGACGGTGACGACACCCCGTTCAGCAAGGCGATTCTCACCTCGGCCTACGCGTCGCGTGGCCTGAAGATGCGGGTCACCAGCGGGGGCGGCGCCGAGGTGCTGATGGGCGCGGCGCAGATGTGCTCGATCCTGTACCTGGAGTCGCGGTGCGTGTCGCTGGCGCGCGCGCTCGGATCGCAGGGCGTGCAGAACGGCGGCATCGACGGGGTCGGCGTGGTGGCCTCGGTGCCCGAGGGCATGAAAGAACTGCTCGCCGAGAACCTGATGGTGATGATGCGCGATCTGGAGTCGTGCGCAGGCAACGACAACCTGATCTCCGAGTCCGACATCCGCCGCAGCGCGCACACATTGCCGGTGCTCCTTGCCGGAGCGGATTTCATCTTCTCCGGGTTCGGCTCGATCCCGCGCTACGACAACGCGTTCGCGTTGTCGAACTTCAACTCCGACGACATGGACGACTTCCTGGTGCTGCAGCGGGACTGGGGTGCCGACGGTGGGCTGCGCACCGTGTCCCCGGAGCATCTCTTTACGGTGCGCCGACGGGCGGCGCAGGCCGTGCAGGCGGTGTACCGCGACCTGGGACTCGCGGATTACGACGACGACCGTGTCGAGGAAGTGGTGGCCGCCAACGGATCCCGTGACCTGCCCGCCGGGCACCCGAAGATGGTGGCCGAGGCGGCGGCGTCGATCGAGGCGAGGCAGCTGACGGTCTTCGATGTCATCGCCTCGCTGCACCGCACCGGCTTCACCGACGAGGCCGAGGCGATCACGACGTTGACCCGGGAGCGGCTGTGCGGTGACCAGCTGCAGACCTCGGCGATCTTCGACGAGAAGTTCCGGGTGCTGTCCAAGCTGACCGACCCCAACGACTACCGGGGTCCGGCCACGGGGTACGCGCCGAGCGACGAACGCCGGGCCGAGATCGACGCGGTCCGGCAGGCGCGCAGCAGCGCCGAGTTGACCGCCGACCAGGAGCACCATCGCGGACACCTCGTCGTCACCGACGTCGAGCCGGCCCAGCAGGGCAGCGACCCCCGCGAGGTCTGCATCGGACTGTCGCCGGCCTGGGGGCGCAGCGTCTGGCTCACACTGTGCGGACTGCCGATCGGGGAGGTGCTGCGTCAGATCTCGGCGGGCCTGGAGGAGGAGGGCTGCATCGCCCGCACGGTGCGGGTCCGCTCCACCATCGACGCCGGGCTGATCGGGCTGACCGCGGCGCGGCTGTCCGGTTCGGGAATCGGAATCGGCTTGCAGGGCAAGGGCACCGCGTTGATCCACCGCCGTGACCTGGCGCCGCTGGCCAACCTGGAGCTGTTCAGCGTCGCACCGCTGTTGACGGCGAAGATGTACCGCGAACTCGGCAGGAACGCCGCACGCCACGCCAAGGGCATGGCACCCGTGCCGATCTTCACCGGTGGCACCGACGAGTCCATTTCGGCGCGCTACCACGCCAGAGCCGTCGCCCTCGTCGCCCTGGAGCGAGAAGCCTGCGAGCCCGGCCTGCCACCCGTCACCGTGAAGGTTGAAACACCATGAGCGAGATGACCGCGGCGGGCCGCGAAGACATCACCGTCCAGAACGCGGTGGACGGCAAGCTGGGCCTCGGTGATCTGCGGATGGATCCGGCCGTGCTCGCCCACCAGGCCGCCGTCGCCGAAGCTGGCGGTAACCCGCAGCTGGCCGAGAACTTCCGCCGCGCAGCCGAACTCGCGACCGTCGATGATGAGCAGGTGATGGCGCTGTACGAGGCGCTGCGCCCGCACCGGTCGACGGCCGCCGAACTCGACGAGCTGCGCACGTCGCTGATCGCGCGCGGTGCGCCGCGGTGCGCCGCGCTGGTGGAGCAAGCCGCCGCCGTCTATGCCCGCCGCGGCCTCCTGCGTTGACCACACGGGCGGTGCGCACGGTCGCCGGCATCGACGTCGGCAATCACACCACCGAGATCCTGCTCGCGCAGGTGCATGACGGCGCCGTCACGACCGTCGCGCACGGGCAGGCCCCCACGAGGGGCCGCAAGGGCAGTGCCGAGTCGCTGCGCGGGGCCGCGGCGTTGTTGCACCGGGTCGAGGTCGACTCAGGTCACTGCGCGGACGAACTGCTGCTGGCGGCGCTGCGTCCGGTCGACACCGCGACCGCGCCGATACCGCCGGCATATTCACCGTCGGCCCCGGTCCGCAGTCTGCGCCACCCGGACGCGTCGACCCCGGCGGGCTCGGGACACGCTGTCGGGCAGCATGTTCCGTTGTACGCGCTGGATGCCGCGCCGATCCCCGGACCGGTGGTGATCTCCGTCGACGACGCCACCGATTTCGAGGTGGCCGCCCGCGAGATCACCGCGGCGGTGGAACGCGGGTGGCAGGTGGTCGGCGTGTTGGTTGCCCAGGACGACGCGGTGTTGATCCGCAACCGGATCCCGGTGGATGTGCCCGTCGTCGACGAGGCCGATGTCGCCGGTCTGGCGCCGGGTGCGCTGGTGGCGGTGGAGGTGGTCGGGGAAGGCAGCGCCTACCGTGCGTTCGCCGACCCCATCGCGCTGTCGGCCGCACTCCGGCTGCCCACCGCGGGGCTGGTGGAGATCGCCGAATTCTGCCGCGAGCTGGCCGATTCCGCGGCCATCGCCGTCACCGCGCGGACCGAGCAGCCGTCTCCGCCCGCCGCCGACGACGACTACGTCGACATCCTCGTCGACGGAGCGCCGGTGCGGTACACGCCCGGACAGGCGCACGCGGTGCTGCGGCGCTCGGCGCCGGGGCGCGTGCGCGCGGTCCGGTTGCGGTCGGTGCCGACCGCGGCGGACGGGCTGGCCGTACACGACGCGTTCTTCACCGATCTGGCGACGATCGACAACGGTGCGTGGCTTCGCAGGGGTGTCGCCGACGCCCAGGGCACCGTGGTCGCGCTGTTGGCAGCCGAGGAGGCCGGTGACGCCGCCGCCACCCTGAGTGAACTGACCGGACGACCCGCGCGCACCCTGGGCTCCGAGCCGGAGGCCGCGGCATGGGGTGCCCGTACCACGCCGGGACTCCCACCCGGATCAATGGTGTGTGACATCGGTGGTGGCACAGTGGATCTCATCACCGGTGGCGCGACGGTGGTCGCCGCGGGCGCAGGTGAGTCGATCACCGTCGCGGTGGCGCGGGTGCTGGGTATCCCGCGGGGGCTGGCCGAGACCGTCAAACGCACGCCCGCGGTCCGGGTCGAGGGGCCGCACGTCGCGCATGAGGAGGACGGGCGTCGCGTCTTCCTGGACTCCCCGGCATCCGCCGATGCGATCGGCCGGCTGTGCACGCGCGGCAGTGCGGGTCTGGTGCCGTTCTCGAACCGGTTGGCCGCCGAGGAGTGGCGCAGCCTGCGGTTGGCGATCAAGCAGGAGACCGTGGCGGCGAACATCGCCCGGTGCCTCACCGCGTTCGACGAGCCGCCGGTCGCGCTGGTGCTGGCCGGCGGCGGTGCGCTTGACGACGAGCTGATGCGCACGGTCGGGGAGGCATTGCGCGGCGCCCGGATCGTGGTGGGGCGCGCCGACATCGACGGTGTGCACGGGCCGCGGTTCGCGGTGGCGCGCGGCCTGGTCGCTATGTACGCGCAGCGGTAGGCAGGCTCGCGATCGCGTGGGCGATGTGTCCACGCCACGAGCCGGGATCGATGCGGTGTACCGCTGAATCTCCCTGGAACGCACTGGAGATCACGAAGTCCGGTAGGATGTCGGCCAGTACGCGCAGACTCTCGGCGATGGTGCCTGCGTCTTCCGGTTGATGGAAGCCCTCGATATAGCCCGCGTGCCAGCCGCCGTCGGTGCCGCGGAACAAGGTGTCCCCGGTGAACAGATACCGGCCCTGTGCGCCCGGCACCAGATAGCAGACGCTGCCGGGGGAGTGGCCAGGGGTCGGGATGATCTCGATGCCGTTGTAGTCGACGTAGCGGCCCTTCACCGGCACGTCGACGTGAGCGTGCCGGGTGATGTCCGGGAGGTCGGCCGCCGGCGCGTGCAGGGTCGAGTCGAAGCGCTCGGCGATGCGCGCGAGAATCGGGCCCGCCTCGTCGCGGTGCGACAGGTACTGGTCGTTGACGCCGCCGAGGGCGGCGAGGTCGTCAAACTCGGCGTCGGTCGCGGGCGAGTAGAACAGGATGCCGGCCGGCGTCCACAGGTATGCGTGGGTGGTCAGGCCGGGAAACGGTGAGTCGGTTCGGGTTTCCCACAGATCACTGAGTACGTGTTTCATGCCACCCAGACTGCAACCTCAACCATTGTTAAGGTCAAGAGATCTGGCGAGCAGACACAAAATCGCGTGATTCAGGCTCGCTGCGTGCGAGTTTGCGTCTGCTCGCGCAGAGATCTGCCGGAGAACGTCAGCCTAATTCGGCCAGCTGCTTCACCGCGGGCGCAATGCTGTCGATCCACTTCGCCGGGGCACCGTCGTCGGGCATCACGATCGCGGTGTCGATACCGAGGGCGGCATAGCCCGCCATACTCTGTACGAACTCGTCGCGGGTGGCAGGTGCCGGGGAGGGACCGTGGACCGTCACGGTCTTGCGGATGTTGTCGTAATCCCGTCCCACCGCGTCACAGTGCCCCCGCAGCACGTCGAGCTTGCGCGCCACCTCGTCCGTCGTGGTCGCGAACAGGTTGCACGCGTCTCCGTACTGAGCCACCAGCCTCAGCGTCTTGCGTTCTCCGCCTCCACCGATCAGCACTTTGGGCTTGTTGATCGGCTGTGGCGAGCACAGAGTCTCCTGCAGCTGATAGTGCTTGCCCACGAACGGACCGTTGTTGTCCGGATCCCACATCTGGTTGCAGATCTGCAGGGCTTCCTCGAGGCGTTCGAAGCGCTCGGCGATCGGCGGGTACGGCACACCCAGGCCGTGGTGCTCGCGCTCGAACCACGCCGCCCCGATGCCCAGCGCCGCGCGACCGCCCGACAGCACGTCCACGGTCGTCACGATCTTGGCGAGCAGCCCGGGATGCCGGTAGGTCACCCCGGTGACCAGCAGACCGAGGCTCACCGTGGACGTATGGGCGGCCAGGTAACCCAAGGTGGTGTAGCCCTCCAGCATGTTCGCTTCGGCCGGCAGTCCGGTCGGCTCGATCTGGAAGAAGTGGTCCATGAACGACAGCCAGGTCGCACCTGCTGCTTCCGCGGCGGCGCCCACGCGGGCGAGTTCGGGAGCGATCGCGGCGGTGCCACCGTCGGTGTCAAAAATCGGCACGTGTATTCCAAGGTCCATGCCCGCTACAAGGCAGGGCCCGGGTGGGTGATTCCCCGATGGCAGCAAGTCAGGTCCGTGGCGCAGGACCGCCAAGACCCGGCACGATGTCGTCGAGGCTGAAGGTCACCGGTCGGTCGAGCTGCTCATAGGTACACGAGCGGGGATCGCGGTCGGGCCGCCACCGGTTGAATTGTGCTGTGTGCCGGAACCTTCGGCCTTCCATGTGGTCGTACCGGACCTCGACCACGCGCTCGGGCCGTAGCGGCACGAACGACAGATCCTTGCCCGCGTTCCACCGTGAGCCGCCGCCGTAGCGGCGCACCACGTCCGGGTCGACGTGCGCAGCCCAGTTCCACGGGTGCTCGTCGAAGGTGGTCACCAGCGGCTGCAGCTCGGTGAACAACTCACGGCGCCGCGCCATCGGGAACGCCCCGATCACGCCTACCGAGGCCAGCGCCCCGTCGTCCTGGTAGAGCCCCAGCAGCAGCGAGCCGACTGCGTCGTCGCCCGACTTGTGCAGACGGTATCCGGCCACCACGCAGTCCGCGGTCCGCTGGTGCTTGATCTTGAACATCGTGCGCTTGTCCGGCAGATACGGCCCGTCGAGCGGCTTGGCGATGACCCCGTCGAGTCCCGCGCCTTCGAACTCGTCGAACCATCGTCGCGCGGTATCGATGTCCAGTGTGGCGGGCGTGACGTGGATGCTCGGCCCGGTTGCGGCGAGCGCCTCCACGAGCGCCGCGCGCCGCTCGCTGAACGGACGCGAGGTGAAGTCGGTGTCGTCCAGGGCCAGCAGATCGAACGCGATAAACGACGCCGGCGTCTTCTCCGCCAGCATCCTGACTCGCGACGCCGCCGGGTGCAGCCGCAGCTGCAGCGCCTCGAAATCGAGGCCGTCCGCGGTGGCGATCACGATCTCGCCGTCGATCACACAACGCTGCGGCAGTTCGGCCAACGCCGCGGCGACCAGCTCGGGAAAGTACCGGGTCATCGGCCGCTCGTTGCGGCTACCGAGTTCGACGTCGTCACGGTCGCGGAACACGATGGATCGGAACCCGTCCCACTTCGGTTCGTAGGAGGCGCCGGCGGGGATCTCCTGCACCGACTTCGACAGCATCGGCGAGACCGGGGGCATCACAGGGAGTCGCATCATCGCCATTGTCCCTGCCGGATGGCGACAGTCGGCGTTGTGGCCGTGGCGGAGGGTTATCCCCAATCTGGTTTTCATCCACAGCTTGGGGTTTCGGTCGGGCGGTATGGCCTCTCGAATAGGAAGATAGAACACATGTTCGATCGACTGTTTGCAGGGGCGGAGGAGCCCGCCCTGCTTGCTGCGATCGAACAGTGCGCCCGTGAGGAGGCCCAGGCCGGGGCACGGAAAGCCGCGGCGATCGCCGAGTTGGTGTATTCCACGGTGGACAGGGATGACGAGCACGACGACTGGGTGTATGACTGCTGGGCCCAGACCGCCTCTGAGCTGGGCGCGGTGCTCAATCTCGGGCACAGGCGGGCCTCGGGGCAGATGCGGATCGCGATGGCGTTGCGCGATCGGTTGCCTGGGCTGGCCGAGCGGTATCTGCAGGGCCGGGTCAGTGCCCAGGTGGTGTCCAAGATTTGTTGGCGCACCCGCCTGGTCGTGGATACGCAGGTGTGGGCGCTGCTCGACGAGCAGTTGGCGACCCACGCCCCGCAGTGGGGGTCGTTGTCGGAAGAGGCGTTGGTGCGGGCCATTGATGCGGTGATCGACCGGTATGACCCGGACGCGCTGATCCGGTCCAAGGAGGTCATCGCGGCCGCGATTTTCATATCGGGGCCCACGAGGATCCCGATGAATGGGTGTTGGTGTGGGGTCAGATCCTGGGCTGTGATGCCGTGCTGCTGGCGGCCCGGATCGCTGAGTTGCTCAAGAACGTGTGTGCCGATGATCCGCGCGACATGGGGGAGCGGCGGTCATGTGCGGTGGGGGCGATCATCCGACGCCAGGACCACCTGCCGTGCCGGTGCGGCAAAGCGGACTGCCCGAGCGCTGCGCCGGTGGCTCCGGGCAGCTCGAATGTGGTGATCTCCGTGCTCGCCGATCCCGCCGCGCTCGACGCCGCCTACCAGCTGATCACCGACCAAGACCAGCAACAACAGAACCAACCCCAACCGCAGCCTGCGGAGGAGCTCGAATTCGAGCGTGAGCCGGCGCCGGAGCCTGAGCTGGAGCCTGTGGACAAGCCCGGGCCTGACCCTGAGCCCGGCTCCGTAGATGAGTCCGACTCAGCGCCCGAGCCGAATCCTGCACGGTGTGTGAAGTATTCGGGGTTGGCGTTGTTGCCCGGGGTGAAGGTGCTGCCGATCGTGGCGTTGGCCGAGGCGATCCGCGGGGGAGCGGCGATCAAACAGCTGTGGTTGCCCGGCCCGGATCCCGAGCCGCACTACCGTCCGTCGGCCAAGCTGGCGGCGTTCGTGCGCGCTCGGGACCTGTTCTGCCGCTTCCCGGGCTGCACGGTGCCGGCCGAACGCTGCGATCTCGACCATGTTCTGCCCTGGCCCTTCGGGCCGACCCATCCGTCGAACCTGAACTGCAAATGCCGCACCCATCATCTGGCCAAGACGTTTTGGGACGGTTGGCGCGACGAACAACTTCCTGATGGCACGGTGATCTGGACGACCCCGGCGGGCAAGCGCTACACCACAGTGCCCGGCAGCCGGGTGTTTTTCCCCGGCTGGAACACCACTACCGCGAAACTACCGCCGATGACCTTGCCGCCCCCAGATTTCGACCGTAGTGCCAGGATGCCCAAACGACGCCGCCCCCGCGCCGCCGAGGACGCCGCGCGGATCACGGCCGAACGCGAACACAACGCCGCCCAACGCGCCCGCGACCGAGAACGTGCTGATGCTGCCGACCGAAACCGGTGGACCAGACCGCCACCTCCACCACATCCCGACGGCGACGACCCACCGCCCTTCTGAAAGTGTGGGGCTACCAGCCATCCCGGCGTAGCAGTCGAAAGATGGTCCGGAGTGCGCGGGGTGTCGCACGCACTCAGGCTGCGATGACATTGTCGGGGTACCCCGGTCTACGTGAGTATGGAGACCATGCCCTCAGACCTGCCGGTGAGCCCCCCGCTGGAGCCGATGTTGGCCAAGGCGCAGACCAAGGTGCCCGACGATCCCGGAGTCTGGTCCTATGAGCCGAAATGGGACGGCTTCCGCGCGCTGGTGTTTCGCGACGGCGACAGCGTCGTGCTGCTGTCGCGTAGCGGCAAGGATCTGGCCCGCTACTTCCCCGAAGTGCTCGATGCGGTGCGTGACGAGCTCGAACCCCGCTGCGTTCTCGACGGTGAGATCGTCGTGCCCCGGGAGATCGCCGGACGCATCAGGTTGGACTGGGAGTCCCTGAGCCAGCGCATCCATCCCGCCGCCAGCCGGATCAAGATGCTGTCGGAGCAGACACCGGCGCGCTTCATCGGCTTCGATGCGTTGGCCCTCGGGGATACCTCGCTGATGAAGGAGCCGTTCCGCACCCGTCGCGAAGCCCTCCTCGAAGCAGTCAACGAGAAACAGTGGTGTCACGTCACGCGCACCACCGAGGACCCCGCTCTCGGCACGCAATGGTTGGACGAATTCGAGGGCGCCGGCCTGGACGGGGTCATCGCCAAGCGTCTCGACGGACCATATCTGCCCGGCAAGCGGGAGATGGTGAAGGTCAAACACCACCGCGACGCCGACTGCGTGGCCATCGGCTACCGGATCCACAAGAGCGGCGAAGGCATCGGCTCGATTCTCCTCGGCCTATACCGCGACGACGGCGAACTGCAGATGGTCGGTGGCGCCGCGTCGTTCACCGCCAAGGCACGGTTGACGCTGCTGGCCGACCTCGAACCCCTGCGCATCGGCGACGACACGCGTGACGGCGAACCGAGCCGGTGGAATTCGGCCGCCGACAAACGCTGGATCCCGGTACGCCCCGAGCGGGTATGCGAAGTCGCCTACGACCAGATGGAAGGCCACACCGACAGCGGCCGGCGCTTCCGGCACGCGGTGAAGTTCCTCCGCTGGCGGCCCGACCGGGACCCCGCCAGTTGCACCTTCGACCAGCTCGACGTTCCGCTGAACTACGACCTCTACGACGTGCTGGAGAAGTCCTAATGGCAAGCGCCGCAACCGAAATCGACGTCGACGGGATCAAGGTCCGACTGACCAACCCGGACAAGCCGTACTTCCCGAAGCTCGGCAAGGACGGCACCAAGGGCAAGCTCGTCGACTACTACCTGTCGGTGGCCGACCGGATGGTCGCACTGCTGCGAGACCGGCCTGTGCATCTGCAGCGGTTCCCCGACGGTATCGACGGCGAGGAGATCTATCAGAAACGTGTGCCACAGAAGCACCCGGACTACCTCGAAACCTGCACCGTCACTTTTCCGTCCGGCCGCACCGCCGACGCGCTGAAGATCACCCACCCCGCGGCGATCGCGTGGGCGGCGCAGATGGGAACGGTCACGCTGCACCCGTGGCAGGTGCGCTGCCCGGACACCGAACATCCCGACGAGCTGCGCATCGACCTGGATCCCCAACCCGGCACCGGTTTCAAAGAGGCCCGAGCGGTGGCCGTGGACGTTCTCAAGCCGCTTCTCGATGAACTCGGCCTGGTCGGGTACCCCAAGACCTCCGGCGGCCGCGGCGTGCACGTCTTTCTCCGGATCAAAACCGACTGGGATTTCATCGCGGTCCGTCGTGCCGGTATCGCGCTGGCGCGGGAGGTCGAACGTCGCGCCCCCGATGCGGTGACGACGTCCTGGTGGAAGGAGGAGCGGGGCGAGCGGCTCTTCATCGACTACAACCAGAACGCCCGCGACCGCACATTCGCGTCGGCGTACTCGGCTCGCCGGACCCCGATCGCGACAGTGTCCACGCCACTGACGTGGGACGAACTACGCGACGCCGAACCCGACGACTACACGATCCTGACGGTGCCGGACTTCGTCGCCGGCCGGCCCGACCCGTGGGCCGACATCGACAAGAAGGCACAGTCGATCGACACGCTGCTGGACATGGTGAAGGCCGACGAGGACCGCGGTCTCGGAGACCTGCCGTACCCGCCGAGCTACCCGAAGATGCCGGGCGAACCGCCGCGGGTGCAGCCGAGTAAGAAAGTGGCCACCAACTGGGATGATGCAGGTAACCGGAAGTAGTGCGGTACTAGCATAACGCTTGCTCGCCCGATAACCTAGATTTCGTGCCGGAGAGTTTGGAGTCGCTGCGAGCCAGCTTCAACCGCTCTCTTCGTGTCGAGGGCAAAGCCGATCGCACGCTCGTGCTTTACGGCCAGAGCATCACCTACTTCAGCAGGTGGCTTGAATCGCGCGGCCTCTCGGCACAGGTCGACCAGCTCACACGGGACAATGTGCTGCATTGGCTTGATCACCTCCGCGGCAAGAATCAGACGCCCGGAACGATTCGCACGCGCTGGCGGGGACTGCGCCGGTTCGCCAACTGGCTGCTCGCCGAGGACATTATCGACACCGACCCTTTGGCTGGCATTGTCATTGATAAGCCGGAGCCGCCTCCCGTGCCGGTGCTCACCGACGACGACTTGGCGGCGCTCCTCGCGGCCTGCAAGGGCAGGGGATTTCGTGAGCGACGCGACGAGGCGATCATTCGGCTCCTCATTGACTGCGGCATGCGAGTCTCTGAAGTGACCGGCATCGATCTCGTCGACCTGGACCTTGACGCAGAGACTGTCATGATCACCGGTAAGGGCTCACGGGTCCGTAACGCGTACTTCGGCGCCAAGACCGGACAGGCCCTTGATCGCTACTTGCGAGAGCGGGCCAAGCATCGCCACGTATCCAATTCAGCGCTGTTCCTGGGCGAGCGAGGACGCTTCACTTCCGACGGGGTTCGCGAACGAGTGAAGGTACGAGCCGAGATGGCCGGCCTGGACCCGGCTGCGGTACACCCGCATCGGTTCCGGCACACCAACGCTCACGATTTCCTGCTTGCCGGAGGCCAGGAGCGTGACTTGAAGCGGCTGATGGGATGGCGATCGGACTCGATGCTTGAGCGCTACGGCGCATCGGCCGCCGATCATCGAGCAAGAGAAGCTGCGCGCCGCCTGAAGCGAGGCGACCGGGTGTGACGGTGTGGTTGAGTCAGCACGATTTCGCGGAGCACGGAGAGGAGATCGCTGCTCAAATCCGAACCATACTTGCGTCGAAGGGCAAGACCCGCCGGCGTTTTTGCGTGATTGAAGTGCGCGAGAAGAGTTCGGGCCACCTGCTGGGTGAGGTTGTGCGAACAACGCACGGTCTTGTCGTCGTGTTTCAAACTCGAACATTGCTCGCGAACGGCGAATGGTCAACATTCCGGCTCGAGCGAGAGCGAATGACCTCGGCAGTGACGGGAGATCCCGCGCAGAGCTTTCGATTCGCCTCCCGCTCGGCGCAATACTGGGTGAGTGGTGAGACCCTCCTGCCATTGATCGAAAGTGGCGCACCGCATTTGCTTCTCGATCAGGCGTTCATATGGCGACGCGCCGAACGGCCTGCATCCACCGAGCGCTAGCACAACGTTGCTACGCTGTGCTCTGGTCACTCCGCTGAGGCTGGAAAACGCTCGCCATCGCAATGGGCCGCGAGCCGTCACCCGAAGGGGGACGGCATTTCATGCCCGAATTGACCCCGGAGCTCCGAACGCTCCGATCCCAGATCGCGGCCAATGAATCTTGGGCGCGTACGCAAGACAGGTCCGCTCGAACAGCTAACGCGCGCAGGGCAATGCTCGACAAGTTTGAGCGCCAGGTCGACCCGGACGGCGTACTCGCGCCTGCGGAACGGGCGAAGCGTGCTGCGAACGCACGGATTGCTCACTTTCAGCGGCTCGCCCTGAAATCCGCGCAAGCTCGCCGCCGCCGAACCGCCGCCGACGATGGTGGTACGGCATGACTCAACGAGAAAGCCGCCCCGCGGGCAACGAGACGGCTTCTACAAGGTCCAAGGCGACGGACTTTCATCAGCGTAGCGGCGTCGATGCCTGGACGCGTCGACATGAAGCCAGCCAGCGTGTCGCCCCGCTCGATTGCGGGTGCCGTGACCCCTGGATCTGCCGCCACACCGATCCCCCGCTGAGCGACCAGGCGCTGGACGGGTGGCGCGACGCGGCTCTGCGGCTGCTGTTCGACGGCCTGATTCCTCTGCTGCCCATCGAGGTTCGCCGTGCGCTGTACCGCCGCGGCGGCCCCGATCGGGTGCTCGCCG
>NZ_JBTBFV010000052.1:0-38428 GCF_054786995.1 Mycobacterium sp. ZZG | reverse complement strand
ACTACGCGATCAAGTCGCCCAGCTGCACGGTCAACTCCGCACCGCCCGACTTACTGCCACAAAGACAACGTCCACAACGTGAACGCCCTGATGAACGCACCGCCCCAGACACCCGGCCGAAGATAACGATGGCCCGCTTGAGTTCGGCATTCTCCCGGCGCAGCTTGCGCAGGACCTCGGATTCCTCGCTGGTCTGCCCCGCCCGAGAGCCGGCGTCGATCTCAGCCTGACGGACCCATTTGCGCACCGTTTCGGCAGTACCGACGCCCAGCAGGTCAGCGACCCGGCCCATCGCCTCCCACTCCGAAACTGTCTCGCTGCGCAGATCGGCCACCATCTGCACCGCCCGCACCTTCAGCTCGTCTGGATACCGCCTCGATGACTTCGATCCCACGTGCCCATCCTTCCCAACGGAAGAACTCTCCAGACACGCCGGGGTGGATCATTCAGTCCCCACCTAGGTGCTGGGGATCGGGCCTGGGTTGAACGGGGGGAAGGTCATGCGTCCGGGCCGGGTGGTTGCCCTCACGGCTGTCCGCCCCTGCGAACGCGCTCACGGGTCCAACTTTTGTTTCGTCACCGAGGTTTTGTTTCGTTTCGTTTTGTTATGTCATTGAGGCGACGAAACGTCTATATTGGTCGCATGGACGAGAGCGATACCGCGGAGACCCTCGACCGGGACCACTGCAGCTATCCCGGATGCACGCGGCCGCGGCGCCCGGACCCGGCTACTGGACGGCCGTCGCGCTACTGCGAGCAGTCCGATGAGGGCGGTGGGCCGGTGCATAATCGCGCGTCGGCTTTTAAGGCCCGCCGAGCGAATCATCAGAGCGTGGTAACGCTGCAGGAAGAGCCCGGCACGGCGGCGCCCGTGTCGATGGCGCGCGCGACCCTTGATCAACGGCTGGCCGAATTGCCTGGCCGTCTTGATGACATGCGAACCTACCTCGGCGAACTGGCATCGGTGGTCCAGGCCGCCAGCGACCTCGAAGCTGCCGGCGCGGAGGTGGAAGACGCGCATCGTGACGCATTGAGCAAGATCACCGAAGCCGAGCGTCGTACTGCTGCGGCCGAGCGCACTGCCCGCCTCGCAGAGGCTCGGGCCGAGCAAGCTGAGCGTGACCGGGAAGAGGCGGACGTACTTGCTGAGGAATCCGCTGCCGAGCTAGCGCGGGTGAGGGAGGAAACCCAAGTCCAGCTCGCAGCGATGCGGTCCGAAACAGACGCTGCAGTGGCCAGTGCCGAACAGCGGGTAGCCCACGCAGCCGCGGAGAACGCCGATCGTCTAGCGCAGCGTGACGCGGCCGTGGAGGACGCGAGGCAGGAGGCGTCAGCGGCCCGGATGGAGGCCGCAGCAGCGCTCTCCGCGCAGCGCGCGTCCGATGCGGAAGCGGCACGCGAGCGGGATACCGCAGCCCAGCTCCGCCGCGAGGTCGACGCCGCACGCAGGGAGATGGACGACACACGCCAGCGGATGCAAGCCGAGATCGACGCTGCTCATGAAGCTACGCAGCAGGCGGTCGCCGAAGCGGCAACACTTCGCGTGGAGCTAGCCACGAGTCGCGCCGAGGCCGATAGTGCCCGCCGGTCCGCTGAACATGACCGCACCGCCCTGGAACGGCTTCGAGAGGAGACCGTCGCCGAGCGCGATGTTCTTCGCCAGGCGCACGCGGAACAGCTCGCACAGGCGCAGCGCAATGCCGACGATCGGGTGCAGGCGCTCACCGAAGCTCTCGCAGTAGCATCGGCGGCTACTGAGGCGTTACGTGGCCAACTCGCAGCTCCGACTGCGCGCACACCTGCGAAACGCTCCACACCACGCAAGAATTCAGCACGCAAGAACGCGGGAACGGACCAGGCGGGTGAGTGAGCCGCACCTGGCGAAGCTGTCGGAAGCCGCCGAGCTGTGCGGGATTCCGACCGACGTCCTCAAGATGCTGGCCGCAGACGGGCTGCTCCCCCAGGTTGTGCGCGGCAAAGCCGGCCACGTCTACTTCCCCCGCGACACCATCCCGACATGGGCCGAATGCGTCAACCTGCTCAAAGAGCAGCGCGACCACCATCTCCGCCGTGCCGCGTCCGCACTCCGTCGCCTGGAAACCGAGCTGGAGGCGGTCCGAAACGACATCACCGAGGCCCGCGAATACCCGCAGCAGACACTCGGCATTGACATGATGAGTTTCGGCCACTGGCCCTACGACCGAATGGGATCCTCGCTCCGAGGCCAACCACTCATCACCGGCGTCCTGGAACAATTCACCTCCGAGCGACTGTCGATCACCCGCTACCACGACGCCTACCTCGACGCGCTAGCCTCCGAGGGCCGACACCCTCGCGACGAATCACTCTGACGGGGCCGGGCTCATGCTGGCGGCGAAGCCCCAGCCGCCCCCTCCGGTAGCAGAGAACCATCGGATCCGCGTACATACCCAGCTGGCGGTGAAAGCGGCAGCGGCACAACCACTCCCCCGGTACTTGCCGCGTACTTGGCAGCCTCGTCGGCCTCTTCATCGGTAAAGACCCGCACCGCGGCGGGCCGTCCCTCGACGCGCACCAGCAAGGTAAAATCAGCGACGCGCACATCGCCGGCGCGCTTGCGCGGCCCCTGCCGAACGGACAAACCGCCAACGTCATCACTCATCAGGCCATTGTCGCCGCGGTGGCCGACAGCGCCGCGCAACCCCGCTCGCCAACCAACGACCCGCTCCCGCCTATACGGCACATTTGAGCCGAGAATTGCGCTTATCTATGCGCTTGATAGTGGTGTACTATGTACACCATGAGTAAGCGTGTGAGCCTCATCCTCGGCGACTCCGACGAGGCCGTGATAGCCCCGTACCTGAATCAGGGATCGCCGGCGTACGAGGTGTTGCGACACTGGGCCAGCCAGCACGATGTCGACGACATCAAGTCGGAAGCCGCGGCGCTGCGGGCGCTGCTCCAGGCGGGCGCCGAGGCCCTCCAGGAACATGTCCTCGACGCCGGCTACGCCGAGCTGGCCACCGAGTTCAACAGCGAACCGTCCAACGCTGAGCGCCGGACCGCGCGGGACCGCTATGCGCGCCGGGGCCAGGGGCGTCAGTGAGCCGCGCGCTACGCAGCCAGGCGTACCGGGTGGACCTCGGGCATGGCGCGAAGCCATGGGTCATCCTGAGCAACAACTCGCGGAACAGAAACCTCGATACCGTTCTCGCGGCACGGATTACGACTACGAGCAAGCACTCGCACGTCCCCACGGTCGTGCCGTTGACCGCGGATGATCCGCTGGTGGGCTTCGTCTTGGTGGATGACATCGTGCAGCTGTACCACGACGAGCTGACCGAATCGTTGGGCACCTTGTCGCCATCGACCATGGCGGAGATCAGCAAGGCACTTCGAATCGCACTTCCCTAAGGACGATGGACAACGAATCATGCGGCGAGGCAACAACTACAGCGGAGCCCGGTGGGCATTTCGTGCACCCACATCAGGCGATAACCCGCGCGCCGTGACGCCCAAGGGCACCGCCCGGCCGCTATGTCCGTCGTGTGGGCGCGGGTATGTCATTCGGCGCGGCACGCAGAGATGTTTCACGCTGCCCGGCGCCCCTCGCTGCGAGCGCGATACAGCAACAAAAGCCCCTGCGCCGCAGCGCGGCCGGGCCGCGGTAGCACACCTCGGCATAGCGTGCGGGCTGATCGCGGCCGCGACCTCCTGCACGCCCTCATCCCCAACGGCGGACGCCACACCCGCCGCGGTGAGCGCAACAGTGCTCCGAGCTGTAGACGGAGACACACTCGATGTTCGCGACGACACCCGCGGCCGCCTCCGCGTGCGACTTCTAGGCATCGATTCCCCGGAACTGCACAAGCCCGGCTGGTCGGTCGGATGCTGGGGCCCCGAGGCGGCGCGGTTCGCGGCGGACACCCTCACTGAGCAACGCATCGCGCTCGTCACCGACCCCGGGCAGGACTCCCACGACCGCTACGGCCGGACTTATCTGCACTAGTCAACTCGGACATCCGGCGAGGTCCCCGTCACGTGGCTCGGACCTCGCCCGAGGGGATTTCCACTAACGCAGTCACGGCAATCACAGGTCTCATCGACCTACCGACATCGAGGATCTGAGACAAGCCGTGTGCGACAAGAAATGAGACACCCGACCTGGAGCGATGTGACCACAATGCCAGCCGCGCGGGAGCGTCTCATTTCTTTGAATTTGAGACAGGCAGGGTTCTCACAAGCGGTGCCGAGATCAGCTAGCCAGTGAACGGCAGGAAAACGATGGCGTGCCCAGCGCGTTGTCCCTGGTCGGCCGCCGCTATCGGTGGGTCGACCAGCGCGCGCCAGGTCTGGCCACGCTCTACCGTAGAAGACAGATCAGACGCCAAAGAAAGGGGTCCAGTTGTCCGGGTCGCGCAAAACTCCAGTGCGTAAAGCGCCCGACGATGCCGCTTTGGCCTGGGAGCTGGCTGCCACCGCGCGCCCGCATCTCAGCAGAGTCGAGGCCGACCGCATTTACATCACCCTGGGTATCGGCGAAACGTTCACCGCAATCGACGCCCTGATCACCGCCATCGCGCGCAACCACATCGCCCTCAGCGACGACCTGGTGGCCGCCACCGCCAGCTGGCTGGACTGCTACCTCGGGCAGGGTGACGAACCACGTCTGCGTCACCTTCTCGGCGCGATCATTGCCGCTGCGTCCCAACAAAAGATGCCCGCCGCCCACAAGCGAACCGATCCTAGGCTGGGCGACGCCACCCACACAGCGTGATCTCGACGGGTTCCATGCCCTCAGGAGACGGTTAGATCAACCCGACGTCAATGTCAGGAGGCGTTTGCCTCGCTCACCTGCACCGCGCTACGGCCGTGTCTCGGGAAACCGTTCGTAGATGCGGTTGACGTACCCGTGGATTTCGGAGAGTTCACCACGCAGCACACGCTCTCGCGGCCCTGCGGATGACCCCGCGGGGCGTTGCCGTTCGAACTTCTCGATCATCCTCGTTGTGTGAATCATGTTCTCTTGCAACGATGCCAACAGTCGGCGTGCCTGCGCCAAGTCGGACTCGTCATTGCTCATTTCATAAATCATCGCATTTGCCTGACCTCACGGATTCAATGGCCGGGTGTGAGGTGAACGGGCGCCATCTCTGCGGTTGACGGCACCTGGCCACGGGGGCAAGCTGGCGAAGTGCCGGAGATCGATGAGCGGGTCATGGTTGAAGAAGTCGAGCGTCGACTAGCAGACCGCCACACAGACGTCCCAGTAGAGCGCATCAACGCGATCGTCCAGGGCGCCTACGCCCAGTTCGAACACAGCCGGATTCGGGACTTCGTTCCATTGTTCGTCGAGCGCAGAGCGCACGCGCAACTCTCCCAGGGCTGACCAAGGCCGGAGAGCCCATGGCCGCCCGTCCATCGACTCCGAATTAGTCACGCCGGATGGGTCGACACCGCGGCGGCGATGCGGTCCAAAGCTTCGGCGTTCACGCGGTAGTAGGCCCATTTGCCGCGTTGATCTCGGCTGACGAGGCCGCTGTCGACGAGCAGTTTCATGTGGTGCGACACCGTGGGTTGTCTCAGGCCGAGTGGTTCGGTGAGGTCGCAGATGCAGGCTTCGCCGCCCTCAGAGGCCGCGATCAGGGACACCAGCTTGACCCGGGCGGGGTCAGCGAGGGCTTTGAACACCGAGGCGAGGCGTTCGGCGGCCGGGGTGTCGAGCACGCCGCCGGTGAGCGGTGAACAGCAGGCAGCCACGTCGCTGGAGGTCAACGGTGCGATCGCGGTAGCCATGTCATCCATGATGACACACGCATTGACAAATATCGATGGGTCGAGCACCATCGATCCCATCGAAGAACGTCGATAAGAGGAGGTTGAGCATGTCGGAGTTGCCCGTCGTGGTGATCGGGGCCGGACCGCTAGGTTTGGCGGCGGCCGCGCGCCTGCTGGAGCGTGGACTCACCCCGTTGGTACTGGAGGCCGGCGGCAGCCCAGCGTCGGCGGTCGAGCAGTGGGAGCACGTGCGCACGTTCTCCCCGTGGCCCGAGCTGGTCGACCCCGCCGCTGCGCGGCTGCTGGAATCGACGGGCTGGACTGCTCATGAGGCGGGGTTCCCGACCGGTCGGGAGTGGATCGACGGCTACTTGGCGCCGCTGGCCGGTGCCCTGGGCAAGCGCGTGCAGTACGGCGCGCGAGTGGAGGCAGTGTCGCGGCTGGGTCGCGACCGACTGGTGAGCCCGGGCCGGGCGGAGACGCCGTTCGTCGTGCACGTGAGCAATGCTGACGGCACGGAGTGCCGGGTGCAGGCCCAGGCGGTCATTGACGCCTCGGGCACCTGGGGCCAGCCCAATCCTGCTGGCGCTGACGGAGTTCCCGCGATTGGGGAACGCGCGGCCGCAGCCTCGGGTGTGCTGACCTACGTTCCGCCGACGCTCGCGCAGGCCTCAGGGTTGGCGGGCAAGCATGTGGTGGTGGTCGGCAGCGGGCATTCGGCGATGACCGCGGTGATTCAGCTCGGCGAGGTGGTGCGCAAGGATCCCTCGACGACGGTGACGTGGGTGCTGCGCCGCGGGGTGTCGGAGGACACCTTCGGCGGTGGTGCCGCCGATGAACTGCCCCAGCGCGGCGCTCTGGGTGTGCGCTCGAAGGAAGCGGTCGAGGCCGGCCGGGTGTCCCTGACGACCGGGTTCCGCACCGAGCGCATCGATCTGGTCGACGGCCAGGCGGTGGTGACCGCCGAGGACGGGCGGGCTCTGGCGCCGGCTGATCACGTGGTGGTCCTGACTGGGTTCCGGCCAGACCTGTCGTTCCTGTCGGAGATGCGCATCGAGCTGGATCCGATCTTGCAGGCCCCGGTCAACTTGGCCGGCTCGATTGATCCGAACATGCATTCCTGTGGCAGTGTGTTGCCGCACGGCGCCGCCGAGTTGGCCCACCCGGAGCCGAATCTCTACATCGCGGGGATGAAGTCCTACGGGCGGGCGCCGACGTTCCTGGCGATGACCGGCTATGAGCAGGTCCGCAGCATCGCTGCCGAACTGGCCGGTGACCACGAGGCCGCCCGCCGGGTGGAGCTGACATTGCCTGATACCGGGGTGTGCAACGGAGCCGGGTTGTTTGACAGCCCCGAGGGTGAGAACGCCGGCGGCGGGTGCTGCGGACCCGCGCCGTCGACACTGCAACCGTTGTCGTTGTCGCTCAACCCCGTTGGCGGATGACACCGGCGGGTTCTTCTGTGGCACCCAGCGCAGCCCGGCATGGGCTGCGCTGGGTGCTGGTGACGTTGTGCGTCACCGAGATCACTAGCTGGGGCGTGCTCTACTACGCCTTCACCGTGCTCTCCGAGCAGATCAGCGCCGACACCGGCTGGTCCGCCCCAGCGGTGACCGCGGCGTTCTCCGCCGGGTTGGTGACCTCGGCGGTGGTCGGCATCCCGGTCGGGCGGTGGCTGGATCGGGTGGGTCCGCGCTGGATCATGACTGCGGGCTCGATCCTCGGCGCGCTGTCGGTGGTGGCGGTCGTCGCGGCGCCGACCTACGGGTGGTTCGTCGCGGCGTGGGTTTTGGCTGGGGTGGCGATGGGCGCGGTGTTCTACGCACCGGCCTTCGCCGCGCTGACCCGGTTCTTCGGCACCGACGCGGTCCGCGCACTAACGGTGCTGACGCTGGTGGCCGGCTTCGCCAGCACTGTGTTCGCCCCGCTGACTGCGGCGTTGTCCGCCCAGATGAGCTGGCGCCACACCTATCTCGTCCTCGCTGTCATCATGGCGGTAATCACCATCCCCGCGCACTTCTTCGGGTTGCGGCGCCCGTGGCCGCCGGTGGTCACCCAGCATCACCATGTCGAGGCGCCGGGCCGCACCGCGCGCAGCGTGCCGTTCCTTGCCCTGGTGGCGGCGTTTGCGCTGGCCGGGCTCGCGTCGTATGCGGTGATCGCCAATTTGGTCCCGTTGATGAGCCAACGCGGGATCAGCACCGGGGCTGCGGCGGTCGCGCTCGGCCTGGGCGGCGCCGGGCAGGTGCTGGGTCGCCTGGGCTATCAGAGCTTGGTGCGCCGCGTCGGTGTCGTGCCCCGCACGGTGCTCATCATGGCCGGTGTCGCCACCACCACGGCACTGCTGGGGGTGTTCAGTTCCTACGCCGCGTTGGTGGCGGTGGCCATCGGTGCCGGCGTGATGCGCGGCATCATGACGCTGCTGCAAGCCACCGCGGTCACCGAACGCTGGGGGTCCACCCACTACGGCCATCTCAGCGCCTATCTGAATGCCCCGATCATGGTCGCCACCGCGATCGGACCGTTCGTCGGCGCGGCGTTGGCCAGCCTGCTCGGCGGGTACGCCGCGATGTTCGTTGCCCTCGGCGCAATCGCCGCGGTGGGGGCGCTGCTGGCGTCGGCCACCAGACCAAGGCTTGCCGACCCGTCCGGGGTGAATTTGGCTGTCAGCCAGCGCGGCTGATCACCTGTGGTCGGCGTGGGTGCGCCGGGGGCGGCCGGGTCCCGCGTCCGGGGTTCCATTGCCAGCCCGGTAACGCATCCAGCAGGTGGATGCGTTCGGCGTTGAGGGCGCCGCGGCGGCGTTGCCGGCGTTGGACGGTGACCCACCAGCCGAGCCGAAACCCGTCGACAACCGCATTCTGTCGCGGCCGTGCGTGGCCCTGAGCGTCGCAGAAACGTTGCAAGACAAGGTATCCGACGCTCCACGGGTCGGGGCAACAGTTATCGGCGAACAGGGCGGCCAGGACCGCCCGCCGTTCGGCGGACAGGACACCGGCGCGGCAGTCTTCGTGGCAGCGCTGCCACCATCGCCCCAACGCGAACCCGTTGACCCGAAGATCGCGGTGCAGCATCGCCAGGTCGCCGCCTGAGTCGACGAACTCCACTAACATCGTCAGACCCTGGCGCCACCGGTGCTCGTCGGGATCCCAGTCCCAGCCGGGCAACGCGGACAGCGCGTCGATCTGGGCCGGTGACAGCAGGCCTGCCGCGTAGTCGGCGCGCTGTCGCGCACACCAGGCCTGCAGATCGACGCCACCCGCCCGGCGGGGGTAGGGAGGTGTGGCGCCGCCGCGGTGTCGACGGGCGGCGGCGGTCGCCGACCGCAGGGCGGTCCGCCACGCGCCTGGGGGCGGGTCTCCCCAGTGCCAGCCGGGCACGGCCTCCACGTCGGCGATGATGTCGGGGTCCAGGTGGCCGTTCCAGTAGTTCGCGCGCAGAGCGCTGATGCAGCGGCCCAGCGCGACGCCGTAGGCGCGGGTGCGGGGCGGGACGTCGACGCTGTGGCGGTGCTGCTCGTAGCGGCGCAGCGCCGCAAGGACGACTGCCCATGGGGCGGGTTGGGCCTCCCCGGAGGCCGGTGGGTGCGCGCAGCACAGCGTGCCGGTGGTGTTCACCGCCGTTGCGTGGGGGTGTCGTTCTGCAGCGCGAGGATTGCCGCAACCGGGTGTACCTCGTCGTTGCCGAGCAGCGCCAGTGCGGCGCAGTGCCCGCCACGGGGAGCGGTTGTGGGGTAGCCGGAGCGCACCCAGCCGACGAACCGCGCCACGACGCTTCCCGGTGCGGTGTTCATGACGTCGCCGCCCCGGCGGGCAGCTGGGGCTCAATGTTCAACTCTGTCAGCAGATCTCGGATCCGGTCGTCGAGGTTGTCGAAGATGCAGTCGACCCTGCTTGGGGCACAACCGGCGGGGTCGTCGATCTTCCAGTTCTGGTAGCGCGGCCCAGGCAGGACGGGGCACGCATCGCCGCAGCCCATGGTCACCACGACGTCCGCGGCGCGGATGATCTCCTCGGTCCACGGTTTGGGGTATTCGCCGGAGATGTCGATGTCATGTGCGGCCATCGCCGTCACGGCCTCGCTGTCGACAACGCGGCCGGGCATCGAGCCTGCCGACCAGGCCACGGCGCGGTCGCCGGCCAATGCGGTGAACAATCCCATCGCCATCTGCGAGCGCGCGGTGTTGTGGGTGCAGACGAACAAGACAATGGGTTTCTCGTCGCGTGCGTGACCCTCGACTGTGGCGAGCGCGGTGAGGCGTTGCCGGGCGAAGCGTTCGGCCAGCAGCGGCAGATAGTTGGTGATCGCCGCGCCGAGGGCGAGCGCGTCGTAGGAGGAGTACAGGAACTCCTCGATGGTCTCGATGCTGAACGTGTCGGCGTAGTCGCGACACATCCGGGTGGCCGCGGTGTGCATGGCTTGCCGCTGGTCGACCGACAGCGCCGCACGCGGCGACAACACGCTGGTCACATTCCCCTCCTCAGGTACCGACCGCATGGGCGAGAGTGCTGATGCGCCCGGACAATTCATCGACCACAGCGTCAAACGCCGACGGCTGCGCCGCGGTCACCGGGTCGGGGACCGACCAGTGCAGCCGCGCCAGTCCGGTGGGCAGATGCTCGTGGGCGTTGTCGCAGACCACCACCACCAGGTCGTCGGGGCGCAAGACGTCATCGAGCAGTTGGGGTTGCTGATCGGCGAGTGCAAGGCGGTGGCGCTGCGCGGCATCGACGGCCAGCGGGTTGATCTGGTCGGCGGGGTGGGTGCCCGCCGAGGTGGACGGAATGGCTGACTGCTGGTTCCACAAGGCGGTGGCCAGCTGGCTGCGCGCCGAGTTCTGCGTACAGACGAACACCACCCGCGACGCGGGAGAAGACGTCGCCGGCAGTAGATCCCGCAGGCCGGTCGGGGCGAGCCGCACATAGGTGCGGCGACGGTCGGCGTGCGACGTGTCGCGCAGCACCAGGCCGCTGGCCTGCAGCACGTTGAGGTGATGGGCCACCAGGTTCGACGGCATGGATAGCGCGGTCTGCAGTTCCGACGGCGACGCGTCGCCGAGCGCCAGGTAATCCACGATTCGCAGACGGTGGGGGTCAGCCAGCGCGGCGTGCATGGCCACCCGTCGCTCCACCGACACCGATCGCTCAATATTCATTGACTCAATAATGGCTGAGTTATTGGGGGTTTGTCTAGAGGATGGTGGCGCGGGCGGGGCTTCTGGTTGGACGGGGAGCGCCGGGACGACTGCCGTCGAGCGGCGAGCGGTCGGATTTGGTTCGGCGGCGTCGACGAGGACCGGGGCCAGGCGGTATCCGGCGCCGCGGACATTCCAGATGAGGGGGCCGCCGCGGGTGCGTTCCAGCGGCAGTTTGGCGCGCAGGCGTTTGACGTGCACGGCGATGCTGTTGGTTTTTTGCGACTGGCCCCACACGGCGGCGGCGATGTCTTCGGCGCTGCGCACCCGGCCGCGTTGGGCGCAGAAGAACAACAGGACCTCGAGTTCGCGTGCGGTGAGGATCGCGGTGTGTCCGTGCAAGGTGGCTTGGTGGCTGGCGCGGTCGACGCGCAGCGGCCCGGCGGTCACGATGCCGTGCGGTGCGGGCGGGGGCGTGGAGGTCAACGCAGTCGCCTCTCGTGGCGGTGTCGGCAGCAGACGGCCTGCGTGTAGGCCGTCTGCTCATTGTGGTCGTCGACGACGACACCGCCACGTTGCAACGTTGGTGTCTGTGCTGTTAGCCGAATCGGCCGCTGATGTAGGCCTCGGTGCGCGGATCTTCGGGGTTGGAGAACAGCGCCTCGGTGGTGGTGTATTCGACCAGCTTGCCCAGCCGTTTTCCGTGCTCGTCGGCCTCGGCGGTGAAGAAGGCGGTGCGGTGGGAGACCCGGGCGGCCTGCTGCATGTTGTGGGTGACGATGATGATGGTGAACTGCTCGGCCAGGCCCACCATCAGATCCTCGATTTTGGCGGTGGCGATCGGATCGAGCGCTGAGCACGGCTCGTCCATCAAGATGACCTCGGGGCGGGTGGCGATGGTGCGCGCGATGCACAGCCGCTGCTGTTGGCCGCCGGACAGGCCGGTGGCGTTCTGCTTGAGTTTGTCTTTGACTTCATCCCACAGGGCCGCCCCGCGCAGCGCTTCTTCGACCACATCGTCCATGCTGGCGGGCTTCATGCCGGTCACCCGCGGCCCGTAGGCCACGTTGTCGTAGATAGATTTGGGGAACGGGTTCGGCTTCTGGAACACCATGCCGACCCGGCGGCGCAGTTCGATGACATCCACGCCGTCCTGGTGAATGTCGGTGCCGCGGAAGCGGATTGTGCCATGAACTCGCGCTGAGGGCACCAGGTCATTCATCCGGTTCAAGCACCGCAGCACTGTGGACTTGCCGCACCCGGAGGGGCCGATCAGGGCGGTGATCTCGTGGCGCTGGAAGGCCAGGTTGACGCCGGCGACGGCCAGGAAGTCGCCGTAGCTGACGCCGAGGTCCTCGGTGGTGATCATGCCGGCGGACACTTTGGTCTGCGACGGCGGTGTGGGTACTTTCCTGGTGCTCAGCTTGGCGAGGAGGGCTTTCTCCTGCTCGTCGAGCTCAGCGGACGCGGCGGCGGGCAGGGTGGCGGGGGTCGACTCGTTCATGAGGAAGTCTTTCTGAGAGTGGGGGTGGTCGGTCACCAGCGGCGCTGGAAGCGGTTGCGCATCCAGATCGCCAACGCGTTCATCGCGAGCAGGATGATCATCAGCAGCAGGATCGTGGCCCAGGCCAACTTCACGTTGTCGGCCTCGGGCAGCTTGACCAGGTTGAAGATCTGCACCGGAAGCACGGTGTAGCGGTCGAGCACCCCGTCGGGATTGACCGTGACGAACACCGTGGCCCCGACCAGGATCAGCGGCGCGGCCTCGCCGATGGCCCGCGACAGCGCCAGGATCGTGCCGGTGGCGATACCGGACACCGCCGACGGCAGCACCTGCCGCCAGGTGGTCTGCCATTGGCTGGCCCCCAACGCCAACGAGGCATCCCGGATGTCGCGGGGCACCGCCCGCAACGCCTCGCGGGTGGTGATGATGATGACCGGCAGGATCAGCAGCGCCAGTGCTGCCGAGCCGGCGAGTGCGACCGGCCCGATCGACAGCGGTCCGCGCACCACGAACGCCAACGTCAGGATGCCGTAGATGATGGTGGGCACCGCCACCAGGTTCTGGATGTTCAGTTCGATCAGCCGGTTCCACCACCGGGTGTTGTCGGCGTATTCCTCCAGGTAGATGGCGCCGGCGATGCCGACAGGCAAGGCCAGCACGATGGTGCCCAGCATCACCCACAGCGTGCCGAAGATCGCTGACTGCACCCCGGAGGTTTCGGGCCGCAACCGTGAGGGCTGCTCGGAGATCAACGCCCAGTCCAACCGGGAGAGGCCTTCCACCAGGATCGCGCCCAACACTGCGAGCAGGAACAAACACGAGACAACCAGGCACGCCCACAGCGCTGCGGCGAACAGCACCGAGCCGATGTCGGGCTTGGTCTTGCTGTCGGTGCTCAGGTCTGGGCGGGCCACGGGCGGATCAATCGTTTGCGAAGTCATCAGTAAGCCTGTCGATATTTGCGCACCAAAGCGATGCTGAAGATGTTGATCACCAGGGTCATCAGGAACAACAGGGCCCCGACCGCGAATAGCGAGTAATAGACCGGGCTGCCCTGCGGGGCGTCACCGCTGGCGACCTGGGCGATAAATCCCGTCATGGTCTGAGCGCCCACCAGCGGATTGATCGTGAACACGGGCTGGCTGCCCGCCGCGATCGCGACGATCATCGTCTCCCCGACCGCCCGCGACATGCCCAACACGATCGCGGCCACGATCCCGGACAGGGCGGCGGGAATCACGACCCGCACCGTGGTCTGCATGCGATTGGCCGACAACGCATACGACCCTTCGCGCATCGCTCGCGGCACCGCGGACATCGCGTCCTCCGACAGCGAGGCCACCGTCGGCACGATCATGAAACCCATCACGATGCCCGGGGACAGGTTGTTGAAGATCTGCGCGCCGGTCACCGACTGCAACACCGGGGTGAGCAGCGTCAACGCGATGACGCCGTAGACCACCGTCGGCACGCCGGCCAGGACTTCCAGGATGGGTTTGACGGTGCGTCGGACACGCTCGCTGGCGTACTCCGACAAGTAGGTGGCCGCACCCAAACCCAGGGGTACCGCCACCGCGAGCGCGATCACCGTCGTGGTCAGCGTGCCCATCACCAGCGGCAGCACCCCCCACTGCTTATCCGTCCACGACGTCTTGGCCCCAAAGCCGGCCGTCCAGGTGGTGCCGGTGAGGAATTCGACGATGCTGACGTTCTGGAAGAACGTCAGCAGCGGGGTCAGCAGCGCGATCACGATGCCCACGGTGACGGCCACCGACAGTAACGCCGAGGACGCCAGCAGTGCCTTGATAACGGCTTCGCCGGGGCGGCGGCGACCGGTGATCAGGTCACCGCCGGCGCCCAGACCAGGATCGGTCGGGGCGCCCGCGGTCACAGACTGTGAACTCACTTGCCTTCCTTGGCGTGCAACGCGTCGAGGTCTGCACGTGCCGTCGCGAGCTGCTCCTCGGTCAACGGGATGAACTTGGCCGCTTCCACGATGTCGGTGTTGGAATCCAGGTAGAAGTCCGCGAACGCCACCACCTGCGGCTTGGCCAGGCCAGCGTCGGAGACGTAGATGAACAGTGGCCGCGACAGCGGCTTGTAGGTGCCGTCCTGAGCGGTCTGCACCGACGGAGCCACACAGCCGTCGCCGCCGTCGACCTCGATGCCCTTCACCTTGTCGGCGTTGGCTTCCAGGTAGGAATAGCCGAAGTAGCCCAGCGCGCCCTTGGTGGCCGACACACCCTGCACCGTCACGTTGTCGTCTTCGGTGGGGTTGTAGTCGGTGCGGCTAGCACCTTCTTCCCCGTTGATGGCCTGGGTGAAGTAATCGAAGGTGCCCGAATCCGACCCCGCACCGAACAACTGCAACGGCTCATTCGGGAACGACGGGTCGACCTCATTCCAGTTCTTGACCGTCGAGCCCGGCGCCCAAATCTTCGTCAACTGGTCCACCGTCAGGCAGCTCGCCCAGGTGTTCTCCTTATTCACCACCACCGACAGCGCGTCGTTGGCCACGATCAGCTCGCTGTATTCGATGCCGTTCTTGGTGCAGATTTCGATCTCACTGTCCTTGATCGGCCGCGACGCATCCGAGACGTCGGTCTCGCCGGCGCAGAACTTCTCGAACCCACCGCCGGTGCCCGAGGTGCCCACCGTGACGTTGACATCCGGGTGCTGCTCCATGAACAGCTCCGCGGCCGCCGACGACAGCGGCTCAACCGTGCTGGAGCCATCAATGACGACCGGACCAGACACTTGGCCCTCCACTCCCGAGGCGCCGCCGTTGCCACCCCCACCGCAGGCCGTCAACGCCAATGCGGCGGCCGCACCCATCGCCGCCCAGCCCGCGCGCTTCCGAAGGCGGATCTTCACATGCATCTCCTCATCGCTGAGACACCTCGAAGTCCACATCCAGGTGCCGGTTCATCGTTCTGTCGGGTACACAAAACACAAGTAGTATGAACGGAATATGAACTGACATTGACAGTGCCAGACATGTCTCGCGAGCACCGCTGATCATCTAAGGGAGATGCCGAAGGGCGCATCCGCGCGAGCACTAGCGCGATGCAGTGCGGGCGTCGAGTCGCCCCAGGTGCTGGGCGGGGCTGATCCTTTGTTGCTCGCACCGGCAGACAGGCAGCGCACCTGTGATCCGACGTGCGCCCTCGGCTGCGGCGACGGGTTCGCACACCTGCGTCGATGACGGGTTTAGCCGGTGAGTTTGTCTTCGCGCGGAACGGAGCCTATCCGGGTCCGCGTGCAATCGGTTCCCGCTGCAGATGAACCAGCGGCCCGACCGTCAGCAGGGGCCGAAAAAGCGTGGGACGGTACCGTCGTTGATGCCGGTACTAGCGAACGGCGCCGGACAACAGAGTCCGTGTCCATACCTGGGCGGCCATCTGGGTGGCATCCCACGGTGATCCCAGCGGCGGGGTGTAGGACAGGTCCAGCGCCGAGAGTCCGTCAATGGTCATCTCATGGAAGAGTGCGGTGGCGTAGGTGTCGACCCGTTTCGACACTTCGGCACTGCGGTGGCCGACGAGTTGGGCACCTAAAAGGCGGCCGCTGCGTTGGTCGCCGGTGATCCGGATGTGGATGGTGGTGGCGCCAGGGTAGTAGGCCTTGTGGTCATCCGGGGTGGCCGCGGTGGTGACCGGTGTCCAGCCTCGGTCGGCGGCGAGTACTTCGTGGTCGCGCAGGCCGGTACGGGCGGCCACCAGGTCGAAGACTTTGACGACCTGGGTGCCGAGGCTGCCGGCGAAGCGTGCCGCTCCTCCGAGGGCGTTCTCCCCGGCGACGCGGCCCTGCTTGTGGGCGGTGGTGCCCAGCGGCAGCCACGTCGGGCCGAGGAGACGGTGGTGGGTGTGCACGCAGTCCCCGGCGGCGAACACATCCGCCAGGTTGGTGCGCATGGACTCGTCGACGGCGATGGCACCTTTGATTCCGAGTTCGGCGCCGGCATCGGCGGCCAGCTCCACATCAGGCTTCACACCGACCACGACGAGCACGAAATCGACTGTCTGCTGCAGTGTTTCGCCGCCCCGGTGGGCGGTCACCGTCAACGCGCCGGTGGCGGTGCGGGTGACGGCGGAGACAGTGGTGTTGGTGAGGACCTGCACGCCGTGGCGTTCCAGTTCGTCGTGGACCAGGGCGCCCAGCTCGGGGTCGACGGTCGGGAGCACTTCGGGGAGCGCCTCGATCTGGGTGACGGCGATCCCGCGGGTGGTGAGTCCTTCAGCCATTTCCAGGCCGATGTAGCCGGCGCCGATGATGACCGCGGTCTTGGGGTCGCGCTGTTGTAAGGAGTCCATGACGGCGAAGGTGTCGCCCATCGAATGCAGCAGGTGCACGCCATCTTTGGGGCCGAGTGCGCCCGGTCCGGTCAGGCCGTCGATCGGTGGGAGGGCGCTGACGGCGCCGGTCCCCACCACCAGGGCGTCATAGGACAGTTCAGTGGGCGCCCCGGTGGGGTCGAGGATGTCGAGGGTGTGCTCGGCGACGTTGATTCGGGTGGCGCGGGTGTCGGTGAGGACCCGCATGCCGGTGGCGGCCAGGTCGTCGGCGCTGCGGTGCGCCAGATTGCTCCAGTGCGTGACCTCCCCGGAGACGTAGTACGGGATGCCGCAGATGGAGAAGTTCGGGTAGGCGTCGGCGACGACCACGGTGACGTCAGTGCTGGGGTCGAGTTCACGGATGCGTAGGGCGGCGCTGATTCCGGCGTCGCTGCCGCCGATCGCGACGATGTGGCGTGCGGGCATGACGAAGTCTCCTCGGTGGCATCGAGTGGCAAAAGGGGTGTGCTGCCGCGCTGCAGCTGCGAAACCGGGTTTGGGTGGGTGTCAGGACGTGGAAGTGGTCAGCGTGGTGTGCAGCTGCTGGACGCGGGTGGCGATGTCGTCGCGGACCAGGCGCATCCGGTCCAGGCCGTCGATGCCGCGCTCAGACGGTTCGTCGGTGTCCCAGTTCTCCACGCGCGTGCCCGGCAGCGGATCCAGGGTGGCTTCGCGGCCGAGGGTGACCACGAGGTCGACATCGCGAGCCAGCTCGTAGTCGACCGGCTTGGGCTGCTCAGCGGTGATGTCGACACCCACTTCGAGAAGGGCCTGGGCGGACAGCTCGTTGACCGCGGTGCCGGGTTTGGTGCCGGCCGAGTACACGATCACCGTATCGCCGGCGAGTTGGCGCATGAGACCGGCGGCCATCTGCGATTTGCCGCCGTTTTTGACGCAGACGAACAGCACTGAGGGCGTGTGGGTCTCGGTCATCGGGTCAGGCCTGTTGGGCGGTGGCGTGGAGTTCGGCGAGCAGGCGTCGGACGCGTTCTTCGATTTCGTCGCGGATGGGGCGGACCGCATCGACGTCTTGGCCAGCGGGGTCGGGTAGCTCCCAGTTTTCGTAGCGCTTGCCGGGGAAGATGGGGCAGGCATCGCCGCAGCCCATGGTGATCACCACGTCGGCGGCCTGGACGATCTCGTCGGTCCAGGGCTTCGGGAACTCGCTGGTGATGTCGATGCCGACCTCGGCCATCGCCGCGACAGCCGAGGGGTTGATGGCATTACCGGGTTCGGAGCCACCCGACCACGCCACCGCGTCCTCGCCGGCGAGGTGGGTGAAGAAACCCAGCGCCATCTGGGAACGACCCGCGTTGTGGGTGCACAGGAACAGCACGGTGGGCTTGCCGTCACTGATCTTGCCCTCCACTCGAGCCAGGGCGTGCAGGCGTTGGCGGGCGAACCGTTCGGCCAGCAGCGGAAGGAAGTTGGGGATGGTGGCGCGGCCGGCGAACTGGTCATAGGAGGTGTGCAGGAACCGTTCGATCGTCTCGACGCCGAAGCTGTCGCCGAAATCGCGCTCCAGCCGTGTCGCCGCGGTGGTCAGGGCGTGCTGTTGATCGATGGACAGGTCGCGGTGCGGCCGGACGGCGGCGGGGCTGTTAGACATGGTGCTACGACTCCTTCGTCGTCGAGATAGTGGCTGAAGATGCAGTGCTCTGATCGGCGAAACGTCGCCGCAGGGCCAGTGATACGTAGACCAGGGCGACCAGGACGGGGACCTCGATAAGGGGGCCGACCACCCCCGCCAGGGCTTGGCCGGAGGTGGCACCGTAGGTGGCGATCGCGACGGCGATGGCCAACTCAAAGTTGTTGCCCGCCGCGGTGAATGCCAGCGTCGTGGTGCGCTGATAGCCCAAACCGATCGCGGCGCCGAGCAGATAGCCCCCACCCCACATGATCGTGAAGTACACCAGCAGGGGCAGCGCAATCCGCACCACATCCAGCGGCTGGCTGGTGATCTGATCGCCCTGCAGTGCAAAGAGAATCACAATGGTGAACAGCAGGCCGTACAATGCCCACGGCCCGATCCGGGGCAGGAACTTCGACTCGTACCAGTCGCGGCCCTTCGCCTTCTCCCCGAGCCGGCGCGACAGGTAGCCGGCCAGCAGTGGGATGCCCAAAAAGATCAGCACCGACTTGGCGATCTGCCACGGCGAGGTGGCGATGGTGGTCTGCTCCAGGCCCAGCCAACCGGGCAGGACTGACAGGTAGAACCAGCCCAGGACGGCGAACATGATGACCTGAAAGATCGAGTTCAGCGCGACCAGGACGGCGGCGGCTTCGCGGTCGCCGCAGGCCAGGTCGTTCCAGATGATCACCATGGCGATGCAACGGGCCAGACCGACGATGATCAGCCCGGTGCGGTACTCGGGCAGGTCGGGCAGCATTAGCCACGCCAGGGCGAACATCAACGCCGGACCGAACACCCAGTTCAAGAACAACGAGGACAGCAGCAGTTTGCGGTCGCCGGTCACGGTGTCGAGGCGGTCATAGCGGACCTTCGCCAGCACCGGATACATCATGATCAACAGGCCGAGGGCGATCGGCAACGAAATACCGTCGACCTGAACGCTTTCCAGCGCGGTATTCAACCCCGGAATCCCCCGACCGAGCAGTAGCCCGGCGACCATCGCGACACCGATCCACACCGGCAGGAACCGATCCAGGGTGGACAACTTGCCCACCACCGGCGTCGAGGAATTCGAGGCCACCGTGTCGGTCATGCCGTCACCCCTGCCAAGGCTGCGGTATCGAGATCCAAGAGCGCTGCGATCTCACGCAGCGCCTCGGGGACCACGGCGTAATACACCCACGACGCCCGGCGTTCCGACGTCAGCAAGCCAGCGTCGCGCAGCACCTTGAGATGATGCGACACCGTGGGCTGCGAGACATCAATCCCACCCGAGACGTCACAGACGCATGCCTCACCACCGGAATGACTGGCGATCGCACTGAACAGCCGCAGCCGCACCGGATCAGCCAGCGCCTTCAACTTTCTAGCCACCTCGACTGCGGTCGGCTCACTCAACGGCTCACGCAGCAGCGGCGGCGTCACGCAACACGCGTCCGCGACCGCGCCCTCTGGATTCGACATACATCGATATTGACAGACATCGAATCTGCGGGCAAGCGAACACTTGGTGAACTCGCGCTGATAGTGATCAGGTCTTCACTCTGTCCGAGCGAGCCGCCCGCTCTGTATGTCACCAGCCAGCACGAGGGCTGACAGAGGCAGCCTTGCCGGTGCTGTCAGAACGTGCGCGGGGCCAGAAGTACTGGGGCCGCGTCGGCTAGGGCTGCGAGTCTGGCCGCCTTGCGGTCGGCGTGCTCAATGGTGATGCGCAACTGATTCACGTCGCCCAGCCACCGGTTCTTGTGGGCTTCGTCGACCTGGGCGCGAAGGTTGTCGCGAATCGCGTCGAGCCTTTCAGCCTGGGAGGGCTCTACCTCGCAAAAATCGCAGCGAAGGCAAGCATGTTCATGAGTGCAGTCAGATCCGTAGGGACGATGGCAGTTGCCGAGCGCAATCCGGCGCTGGCCGAAGTGCTCGATGAAGTCGTCCCACTCAACTTGTGTGGGCTCACGGTATTCGGCGGAGGGTCGCGCTTGTCTGCGGTTGTCGATGAAGCGGTCGTACGCTTCGAAGACATCTTTCTGATACACCGCGGTGTATCCACGGGTGACTTCGATGTTGTTGTGGCCCACGATCCTTGCGGCCAGATGAATGGGAAAACCAGCGTTGACGATGTCGGTGATGAAGATGCGACGGAAGTCATGGGGCGTGAAATAGAGCGCGGCACCATCGGCGCCCGTCAAGCCCATGTCGTTGGCCAACTCCGACAGCCATTTTCGGACTGTGCATTGGTTGATGACGCGGGAACGTCCGCCCTCGCGGATCTGGATCAGATGTGGCAGCGGCGCCGATACTTGGCGCTCCTGCGTGTCGATACGGCAGCACAGCGGGACCCGGCCGTCGATGCTGACAAACTCCACCAGTCTCGCCAACGTGGTCGTCAACTCCGGGCTGCAGGGAAATATCCGCTCTTGATCGGTCTTGCTGGGTGCGATCTGCAGGAGCGGGATCACGGTGCCATCGGGCTTGCGGTACTGCTTAATGCTCAAGTGGGTCAGTTCGAGCATCTCTTCGATCCGGATGCCGGTGTGACGCAGGATCTCGATGATCGTCCACGTCATGAAGGCGCGGGTAACGTTGTGGTGTAGGTCCACTCGTGTCTCTGCCCCATCTCGCAGGGTGTTGATGCGTACCCGATCGGCGTGTTTGCGCGGGGCGTGCTTGATGTAGGTGTTCCCCTGCACGGAGAAGGGTTCTTCGACCGGCGCGGTCTTGGCTGCGTCTTGCAACTCGACGGCTTGCAGGTAGGCGGCTCGGGCCGCGGCGACGAGTGCATCGATGTGCGGTGCGAGGGTGCGGGTGCGTGCTTGCATGCGGTGTGCCCGCTGGGCCCGGCGCTTCTGTTGACCTCGGACGTCGCGGATGCTGACCGGACACGCGACAGCCCAGTGCGCCCACGTTGAGGGATCCTCGTGGGCCCAGGCGGCCACATCGAGGTAGAAGCTGCGGACCGCTCCCAGAATGCTCTCCGCGTGGCGGCGCGGTGTTCCGTCTGGTTTGGTGCGCAACCACTCCTTCCATGCTGTCGCCTGGGCTCTGGTCAGGCTGATTGTGTCGATGCCGGGATTGGCGTCTTCGATCGGCTTCCAGAACAGCTTCACCAGGTTTCGGCTTGTTCCGTCGAGGCTGGCGTAGTCTTGGCCGGCGGCGATTTCAGCAAGGTAGGCAATCAAGAGCCTGCGAACGCTGGGGGCTCGCACGTCGAAGCGGTCGACCAGTTCGGTGGGATTGAGGCGTTTGGCTATTAGGTAGCGCCGCAGATCGTCGGCTTCACCGGCGAACAGCCCGCCGCGGCGTCCGTAGTGCCACATGGCGTGAAGATCGCCCGGCGTCCTGCCGGTCGTGGTCAGAAATTTTCGGTAGCCCAACACGTGCTGGCTCTGCAACTCGGTGATTGGCAGTCCGTTGACGATGCTGATGCGCACAAGGTGGGTGACGGCTCGCCACGTCTTCAGTTCGGGTGCGCCCTCGTGCTCGGCAGCGGCGAAGTAGCGATCCCACGCCGCGGGTTCGTGGGTGGTTGTCCAGTCGCGGTAGAAACGGGCCTGTTTGTTCTCGATCAGCCAGTCGTAGCCTGGGCGAATCACGCCCAGGAGAATGAGGGCATTGATTGACAGCCGCGCCCCAAGCCGCGTGTATGAACCCGTCGACAAGGCGGGACACCAAGCTTTCGGCTGGTTGTCGGAATCGCTGGCTTTCCAACGGTCTTGATAGCTTTCGCCGGCGTAGCCGTCCAACCAGTCCAGCAGTCGGCTCAGCCAGAGCCGGGCGCCGCTGCGGGCTTCGGCCTCACTGCGATACTTCGCACTCATCCGCGCCATCACCAGAGGAAGCCCGGAAGCAATGATGCGCTCGCGTTCAACGGCGGTGACGGTGTTTCCGAACCACGGGTGGTTCTCGGCCATCGGCGACAACGGCGGCAACACTTCGACTGGATGGTTGGCGAACACAGACGAACTCACCAGTGACTGTGCACGTGTAAGAACCCGCGGCATCAGAAGGTCCGCCCAAACAACACCTGGAGGTCTTCTGCCGCGTAGCCCTTCCCCGGCACGGGTGGAGGCATAGGGGGCTTGCTCCAGTGCTGGTCGAGTTTGTCGATGAGTTCGGTGAGGCTGGGCCGCAGGTAACGGGTAGTGCTGGCGATCGACGAGTGGCGCATCAGCTCCTGCATCTCCGCGATCGTCATGTTCTCGTCTTGCGCGAGCCGCATGCAGAAAGTGTGGCGGAAGTCGTGCATGGTGACATTGGAGCCCAGTAGCGCGTTACTGCGCTCCAGGATCTGTCGCATAGCCCAGTAAGTCAGTGGCCGTCGGGAGCCGCGCAACGTCATCCAGACCGGCTCGTCTGGAGGCCCCACCGGGCGCTCAGCAAGATAGCGGGCGATCCAGAGATACGCTGCTGGACTGATGCGAACGAGAGCACGACTTCCACTGCCGCCCTTGGGAATGATCTCCGCTGTTTGATCCGCGGCATGAAGCAAACCCCGCCGCATACTGAGTAATTCGCTGGCTCGTAGGCCGGAAGAGATCGCGGTGGCGACGATGGCCCGGTCCCGGTTGGTTCTCAGCGTGGCGAACACCTCCTCGTAGAGGCCGTCGCTGAGTGCGCGCGGCGCTCGATCAGTCAACTTTTGCCGGTATGGGGCGCGCTTCTTCTCGTGATGGCTTGGACTGTCGAAAGGTTGACCATGTGCATCGAGTCGAGTGATATCTCCACGCGATTTCGGTACCGGATTCATCAGCGGCCCCAAGTCGGACTCGAGAGCGAACTCGTAGAAGCCGCTAAGAGCCGAGAGACGACGATTTATCGCCGACCGGGCGTACGACGAGTCGAGGTAAGGCTTGCCGGTCAGCTCATTCACCGAGCCCGGCGCGGGCCGGTGACTGTCCGATCCTCGGCGCCGTTGAGGATTCGCCCGACATCGGTACCACCGAACCCAATCACGAACTTCACTTCGCGTCGCGTTTGCCCAGGCAACGTGCACCGCATCGAGGAAACGAGTCCAGCTCAGCAGGTCATACGCATAGGCGCGCAACGTCGCCGGTGAGTTGTCGCAAGCGTCGAGATCGGCCAACCATAGATTGACGTGGACAATTTCTGCACCCGATCCGTCGACCAACCGCCACGGCAAGGACCCGGCCTCGCCATGCAGAACCGCACCGACCTTCGCGACATCGAGGCCCTCGACCGCTCTCAACTCGGCTTCGTCATCCATCACAGCCCCCGGTCCACAAGGTCAACGCTGCCGAGGTTAAACAGCCCGACCGACAAGCTCGCCCCTGCGTATTCTCGCCAAGTGCCCAGCCGAACTGCAGTTAACAAGACCCTGGCCTACGTCGAACTTGCTGACGGGCGCGACTTTGCCGTCACCGCGGTGGCGGCCGGCATGGCCCGTCCCTACGTGTACGGGGGCAAGCCGGTGAGCCGGTACCCCGAGATCATGGCCGCCGAGGAGCAGGCACGCGCCGCTGGCCGCGGGCTCTGGGGACCGCCATGCAACGGCAACACCCAATCGACTCCACTCTGACACAACGAACTATGCCAACGACGTCGACTACAAGTCCTGGGCCGGTCCATCGGATCGACCAGGCGATCGAAGCCCCCAACGTGGGAATGCTGTTGAAGCGAATCGAACAGATCTACCATCCATCAGCGAGGCTCACCGACGAAGCGCTGGCGGGCCTGAGCATCATCGAACTGCAGGCGTTCTGTGTGTGGCTCGCGCTACGGCGAGGGCACACGACCAAGCCCGTCGACAGGCTCACCAAGGACGCGCTGACGGTCCTGGTGGCACTCGGCGCCGACACCGGATACGACTTCGACGCCGGCTCCCAGCGCATTGTGATCATCGGGGCAGAGTCCGTATGGAAACTCGCGATGAATCCTGACGGTGAGGCCACGTCCAACCTTGAGGCTGCGGCGGCGATCGCGGCACCCGTCGCGCCCGCGCGGTGGACCTACGTTGCGGGCGTTCGTGTCCTAGAGATGGAGCGCGTCACGGTCGTCGAGCCAGACGATCTGACCGACGAGGAACTCCTGGCCAACCCGTGGTGGACCGATGTCGACGGGTGGACCCTCGGGCGCCGGCGGACAGGCCAGCTGGTCGTCTTCGACGCAGGGCAATTCGGTCCTGCCCATCGCGCGTACCTCCCCGACCGGTACCGCCACCGCATCGCACCCACGCGGAGCTCATAGCCGTGACTGCACCGGAACAGATTGCCGCACAGAAGCTTCGCGACATTGGGCTGTCGGAAACGCTGTACTCGCGCATCGACTTTGTTGCGTCCGCCGGGTGGCCTCCACGACCAGGGTGTCGGCGCTCGCCAGAGTTGTCCTCGGCTCGGATATGGGCCCGCATCGACCTGTCAGAATGGCTCGACACCTCACCTCACGCCTTTGGCCCTCACCGCACCAACGAGCTGACCGTGCTCGCCAACAGCGGCAAAGCGCTGCGCAACGCCGGGGAGGGCAGCGTCGTGCTGTGGGCGCTCGACATCATCGAGCCCGACACCTGGATTGCCCACCCCACGACTGCCTTAGCAGTCACTGAGTTAGTCTGCGTCGGACCGCATTTGACCGACCGGCTGGTAAACGCGACCTACGACAGCCTCACTGCCATCGGCTGGGCCGAGCATCCTGTCACGCACCCCAATAGCGCATGCGTGATCAACCATACGACCTGCAGCCTCAGCGCCTGGCACGACGGTATCGGTACCCCACAACACCAGCACCCACCCGACGTGTCGCAGTGGGCGACATCGCGGCCAGCATGAGGGGGCAGAACGCCCGGACGGATCTCGACGAGATTCTCGATCCGGACTGGTGGCGCAACCAGACGATTTTGAGTACGCGTCTGCGTGATCTCGTCGCGGGCTTCGACAGCATTGGCGCGTTCACCATTCCCTACGCGCGGCTGCCGAGGCGGCTGGGCGCCTACGCCGAGGAATACCCCCGCTGGGCAGACCTGGCGGACCTCACCCCCCAGGCATTGCTCCTGCGGCCGAAACTGGGCGCCTCCGCGGTTCGTGCACTAATCGAGGCCGCCCAGCGTGCCGTGCAGGTTCGGCACGACACCTTGGCCGCCGGCCGAGTCGGCGCCGATGCAGCAGTGACCCGCCTGGTCGACCAGCTCGACGACTTCGACCGTGAGATTCTCGCCGCGCAGGTCTGGGCGCTCGACCCCATTCCTCAGCACGCCGTCGCCGACCGTCTCGGGGTGCACGCCGCCTCGGTGGGCCGCAACCTGCCGCGGGCCCGGGCGCGGTTCGCCGAGTTGCTCAACGATCCCGCACATCACGAAGTTGGGGAGCACGCCGACGAAATGCGGCGACGCTTGGGCCCCTACCTTCCCGCGACCACTGCCGACCTCGAACTGCGTCGCCTGGGCTTGGACCCTACTGGCCAGGCCGCCGCCGTCCTTCTTCACATCGCCGGCCCCTATGGCCGCCGCGGCGACTGGATCGAGAACACCTCAGCCCCCGGGGGATCCCGCTCACTGGTGGCCGCTGCAGTCGACGCCATGTTCCACGCCCGTGACGTCGCCCCCACCACCGATGCGCTGCTCCACGCATTGACGAGCCTGGGAATGCCGACCGGTGTTGCCCTGTCCTATCTCGAAAGCCAGGCCGACCTTCGCCGGTTCGGCGATCTGTGGGTGCGTTGGTCAGGCGATACCGCCGCCAACATGGCGATTGCGGCACTGCAGGTCTTGGGAACCCCGGCGACCGCTGAGACCATCCATGCCACCCTGGGACTCGCGGACTCTATGGGCATCAGCCTGGAGCGCGTCAAAGCGGTTCTGTCGAAACACGACCGCCGCTTTGTCCGCACGAGCCGAAGCACGTGGGGGCTGCGGAAGTGGGGGGTTGGTGAGTACGTCAACATCGTCCACGCGATCGGCGAGTGCATCGACGCCGCCGGCGGCAAAGCCAGCACCAGTGCCCTCATCGAGGAGCTTCGGGCGCGGTACCCAGACATCACCGAATCGTCGATCCGTTCCTATCTAGGCACGCTGGTGTTCGTCTTAGAGAAGGGTGTCGCACGACGACGGACCAAGGCTGATGGGTGGCCCACGCTGCCGCGGCTGAACACCGTTCGCGGCGTTTTCCGCAACGGACCCAACGAGATTCGCGTAGCCCAGCTCGTCACCTCAGAAGTCCTGCGCGGATCGGGGCAGACCGTCCACCCGGTGGTGGCCGACGCCGCCGGCGTCTCCCCCGGCCAGCAGCGAACATTCACCGGCACACACGGACCGGTCACCCTGTCGTGGCGACTGGCATCGACAACTGGTGCCAGCATCGGCTCGCTCCGCACCCACGCCTTGGCTCTCGGCGCTACTGCCGGTGACACCTTGGTGTTGGCGTTCAGGGGCGACGATGCGTCCCTCGAGGTGGTCCGCTTCACGGCCGAAGACGGCGCCAAAACTCGGCTGCAAAAGCTGCTCGGCCACGCGGTGCGGAAGCCCGCATCCGCGCTCGCGGCCGCCCTGGAGTGCCGGCCGGAAGACGTCGGCGCGGTCCTTCGTGGTCGCGGTGACGATGAGTTGGCCGACCTGCTTGACCTCACCTGACCGAGCCGTGTGAGGCAAAACCGGCCGATTCGGCGGCAAAGTACGCGCTGGTGGTAGCGAGGCCACCAGGATGCGCCTATCTTCGTTGGCGTGGGTTTCTGGGAACAGCAGGTCAACGACCTGATGACGGGTATCGGAGGGCTGGGCGGCTTCAACCCGCCGCTGGATACGCCGACGCCGGACCCAACCCTGCCGCCATACCCGTACCCGAGTTACTACCCACAGATTCCTGGCCCTGATGGCGTCGCCCCGGAGGTGCCGCAGTACCCGCCCTACATCCCCGAACAGGACATGAACACCTCGTCGGGGATGCCGCGCTCGACACTGGACGGGATTCACGACGACGGCGGCGTGATCCTCAAGCCTCCTGGTGAGCTGGGGCCCCCGAACTATCCCATGGGCCCGCGCTACACAGAGTCGCCGGATGGGTCGGGGGTGTGGGTGCCTGACCACCGGCCCTATCCCCCGGGCTCGGTTCGGCCGGCGAGTTGGACAGGCAAGGGTGCTGAGGAAGCCGACGCGACCGACGCTTCGCTGCGCAAGACGCGCGATGCTCTGAATCAGGCTGATCAGGGGTTGGCGCAAAACATCACCGACGCGCACACCGCCGATGCGCAGTCCAAGGCGCAGCTGCAGCGGATTCAGCAAGAGATCCAGTTGGGCATTGCCGCGATGCAGCCGACCCTGGGCACCGCCGCCGGCCGCGAACAGCTCGCTGAGTTCCTGGACCGCAAGGCCTCCGAGGCCAAGCAGGTCGCCAGCAATGCTCAGGAGATGTCGACGCGGCTCGCGTCAAACTTTCAGACTGTCGGCCAGCAGTTCGAGCTGGCCAGCGGCCCCAACTTTGGGGACCCGTGGACCGACGACGAGGACGATTGGTGGGAGCCCATCGATCCCGGTGGTGCCGGCCCAGGACCGAATGTCGGGCCCGCAATCCCGCCGAGCATCTTGTAGGCCTGGCCCCGACCAACCCATATCCCCCCCTAGCGCCCATATGGGTGCTTAGTGGCCCAGGCTGGGACCGTCCTCGTCGCGGGTGCGGTCGTGGTCGCGGGGAGCGATATCGCGTTGGTGGTGTTCAAGCGCCATCCGTTCCCGAATACGCACGGCGCGGCGCACCGCGTCGGCGTTGGGGTAGCCGAGTTCTTCGACCAGCGCCGGCGTGGGGTTGAGCGTCAGACTCCACCCCGGTTCACGGCCGCGCATCTTCATCCGCTGACTGGCGGCTTCGGCGCGCGCCTTCGCCTCGGGGCTCTCGGCGGCCATCCGCAGTTCCAACGTCAGTGCGGACAGCTCGGCCTGCTTGGCTTCCAATTCGCTGCGCTGCTCGAACGGGGCCGGCGGATTCGCCAACAGGTCGTCGAGTTCCTCGCTCTGGCGGTCCTGTTCGCGCTGCAGGCGGACATGGTGGTCGGGCAGTCCGGTGTAGAGATTTTCGACGCGGCGCAGCAACCCCAGCTGTTTGGGCCCGGACACGTCAAGCCCGAGAGCCGATCCGGCGGCCAGCAGTTCAGCGCCGTCGATCTCGGTGGTGCGCGAGGGTACGTCCAATTTGAGGAGCAGCATGTCGTGGGTGAGGTCGCGGGCGCCCAGGACCTCGACGCCGTTGATGGCGGTTCCGATCGGCTCGTAGCGCGAGGCGCCGCGATCCTTGCCGGCCATGTAGGCCCGCCGGCAAGCCGCGGTGAGGGCGGCGGCGGCATCGGTGCGATCGGTGAAGGTGTCGGCGCCGACGACGATGCGGTGCGGTGCGTCGCCGCGGTCAGCGGCGGCCTGGGCCACGGGTGCCAGGGCCTCGATGTCGGCCTGCTTGGCCGGAATCGCGCGTTCGAGGACGCGGACCTGCCAGTCTCGGTTGCGCACCGACTGCTGGTGAGCCCGGTCCAGGGCGCTGAGGCGGCGCACGGTGTCGTCGAGTTCGACCTGGCGAAGGTACCGGGGATCACCGGTGGCGATGGCCTTCGTTTCGGCGGCCGCGGCGCCGATGTCTCCGCCACCGAGGTCTTCGATTTCGGAATCGAGGACTTCGTTGCGGCGGATCTGCTCGATGAACAGCGACTTGGCTTGGACACGCTGCCACATCACGGTGTCGTAGCTGGATTCGGTGACGTAGTTGAAGATGTCGATTTCATCGTTTTGGTTGCCTTGGCGCTGGATTCGGCCTTCGCGCTGCTCCAGGTCGGCCGGACGCCAGGGGACGTCGACATGGTGCAGGGCGGCCAGCCGGGATTGCACGTTAGTGCCGGTGCCCATCTTCTCGGTGCTACCGATGAGGACTGAGACGTCGCCGCGGTTGCATTGCGCGAACAGGGCTTTGAGCTGTGCGTGGGTACGGGCTTCGTGGACGAACCGGATGGCTTCTGCGGGCATTCCGCGGGCGACAAGTTCGTCTTTGATGGCTTGGTAGATGGTGAACTGGCGTGGATCCTTCGAGGGGGTGCCGCGGTCGCAGAACATGAGCTGCAGCGGGCCCCGGGTCGGGAGCAGTTCGCCGGTGTCTCGGTCTCGGTACTGGCGATCCGCCAGCCGGCGTTGCACGCCCATGGCGCGTTCGGCGACCTCGGCGGCTCGGCTGTGGGTGGGTGCGCCGAGGTGGGCCATCCTGGGGTCGAGGGACGCGTTGCGGCCGTCGTTACTGATCTTGAGGATGTTGTCACGCTGCGGGTTTCGCGCGTCGAGATGGTCGGCCCGCCAACCGAGGTCGGCAATGAAGTCGACGACCTCGACATCGGGTTGAAGGCTGACGATCTGGCGGGCGCCGGTGCGCAGCTCGGGCAGCTGCACGGGCACCTGGTCGCGGGTGACGACATCGGTATAGGCGTTTGTCAGTGCGAGCAGCTCGGGCAGGTTGGTGTACTTGGCGACGCGGGTGACCGGCCGCAGTTTGGTGCCGGTGGCGTTGACTTCGATGCTGGTGTGGGTGGCGGTGAACGCCGCACCCCAGTCGCCGAGGTCGGATACACCGGCTGCCTGCAGCAGGTCGGGGCGCAAGTAGTTCTGCATCACGAACAGCTCGCCCAGGGAGTTGGCGATCGGGGTGCCGGTGGCGAAGGTGGCCACGCGCTCGACGACGGCGTGCTCAGGAATGCCGCGGGCCCGGGCTTCATCGTGACGGCGCTCGCGCAGCACGTCGAGTTTGAGGCTGAGGTCTTCAGCGCGTTGAGCGGCGGTCGCGCACGACAGCTCCTCGATGTTGCAGACACGCTGCTTGTTCTTGTACATGTGCGCCTCGTCAATCAGGAGGTAGTCACATCCTGATTCCTCGAAACGCAGTCCAAGGTCTTTGGTTTCGGCGGCCATCAATTTCTCCAGGCGTGCCTGGGCAGACTTGATGGCCCGCATGATGGCCTTCTGACTGCGCTCGACGGTCGCGTTCTGCAACTGGGCCCGCAGCTCGTCGAGCTGGCGTTCGGCGTAGGCGGTGCGCACATCGTTGGACACGTTGATGGCGGTGAACGCCGATTGCGGCACGATCACCATGTCCCACTCGCTGGCAGCGCTCTGGGCGATGAACCGCCGGCGCCCTTCGGCGGTGGTGGCTGAGGAGCCGAGCAGGACGTTGGCGGCCGGATACCACTGCTTGGCCTCGCGTCCTACTTGCTCAATGATGTGGTTGGGCACCACAATCCAGGGCTGGCGGACCAGGCCCAGGCGGCGCAGCTCCATCGCGGCCATGAGCATCGTGCCCGTTTTCCCGGCGCCGACCACGTGGTCGAGCAGGGTGGAGGGCTCGTTGGTGATGCGGGCGACGGCGTTGCGCTGGTAGTAGTGCGGAGTGAAGTGGTCGGAGAGGCCCGGCAGCCGCAGCTGGCTGCCGTCATAGACCGGGGCGCGCAGCGAGTTGAAGCGTCGGTTGTATTCGGTCACCAGGGTGTCGCGGCGCTCGTCGTCTGACCACAGCCAGCGGGTGAACTCCTCGGTGATCTTGGCGCACTTGGCTTGCGCGGCGAACGTCGCTTGGGCGTCGACATCGCCTTCTTCGGTGGTGATGACCACGGCTTTGGAGTTGCAGACCGCTTCGAGGAGGCTCACCGCGTCGAAGTTGCGCTTCTGTAGGCCCCATTCGTCGGTCATGAGGCGGCCGTGGCGCTTGTAGCCGGGCACGTCGACTGTCCAGCGGCCGCCGATGTGTTCGGCCGTGACGCCGTTGATGCCGAAGGTCTTTTCGGCGAACGCGGCGATCACCGCGGCCGGGATCCACGGTGCGCCGGGGCGGACCTTGATGTCTTCGGCTTCACGTTGCTCGGGCTGCACTTCGCGCAGCGCCGCGACGTAGGGCTCGTAGGCGGGGTTGGTGTCGGCGGCTTCGATGGCGGCGGCGAGTTTGGAGCGCACGTTGCCTGACAGCGCGGTGGTGGCCGGGACTAGCTCGTCGGGATCGTCGAGACTCGGGTAGACCAGGCCGTCGAGCAGGGCGCGGGTGTCGTCTTCACCGATGCCGAGCAGCTCGGAGATCACGTCGACGTCGACGCGTCGGGTCCGATCGAGGCTCATCGCGAGCGCTTCTTCGGGGGTGTCGGCGGTGGTGCGCTCGATGTCAGCGGTGAGGACGTCGCGGCCGAAAATCGGTGCCTTGGTGGCGGTTCCGGTCTCCTCGTCGAAGTCCTCCAGCGAGGACACGACCGCCCAGCCGGGGTCGTAGCGCATGCCGCCTTCGAGGTGGCGGAACTTCTTGAACGGTTCCGGTGGCTGCCAGGCTTCGGTTTCCCACTGCTCGACCAGTTCGGCGGGCACGGGCCCGTCGTAGGGGCGGCCGGTGGTGCCCTCCTGCTCGCGCCAGGTCGCTTCGAGTTTGGCGATGCGCTTGTCGTGCAGGGCCTGAGTGGCGTTGCGCTGCACCCACTCGAAGCGGTTGACCGGTCCGCGCTTGCTGACGTAGTTGTCGTAGAGCGTGTTCAGGTGTGCGCGCAGCTGGTCGCGGTCATGCTCGGGCTCGCCATCCCGCTGGGCAGCGATCAGCGCGGTGGCCACCTCACGAAGCGCAATCAGCTCCTTGGTTTCCTCGATGAGGGTCTTGGGCGTCTTGTTCGGCTCCCAGCCATGCCCGGCCCAGAAGTCGATGCTGCGGGAGCCGGCGTTGTAGCGCAGCGTGTACAGCGGCGGGTCGTCGACCTGAGCGGCTTGAGTGCGCAGCCCGGGCGCGAAGCCGTCCTCGATGCCGCCGGAGAGGTCCTCGCTGCGGGCAGTGAGACCGAGGCCGCGCGCGACCGCCGCCGCCATCATCGGCTGGAGTTGATCGCGAATCTGATCAGCCAAGTCGTGCCCGGTGGCGCCGGCCACGGCGAGCTGAGGTGAGCCGTGCAGACCGTGACCCAGCTCGGTGGCACCCAGGACGCGGTGCGGGTTGTTGAGGAAATAGGCGTTGACGGGAACTTGTTCCTCGCCGCCGGTGCGCGGGTCAACCAGATCGGCGTCCTCGGTGTTGATCCAGTCCAAGGTGTCGAGATCGACCTGGACGCCTTCCTCGCGGCGGCGGAAGATCAGCAGGTCGGTCACCACCTCGGTGCCGGCGACACGGCTGAAAGCCTGCGACGGAAGCCGAAGTGCCCCGATAAGGTCGGCACGCTGCGCAATGTCCTGGCGTGCAGTCGTTTTCACTGAGTCCATGGTGTAGCGGCTGGTCAGCACGGCGACGTATCCGCCGGGGGCGACCAGGGACAGCGACTTGACGATGAAGTGGTTGTGAATGCTGTGACGGCGGGGGTTGTGCAGCGGGTCCGTTAAGGCGTACCGCCCGAACGGGACGTTGCCGATTGCCGCGGTGAAACTGCCGTCAGGGACGCGGGTGGTCTCGAATCCTTCATGGCGGACCTGAGCTGAGGGGTAGAGCAGTGAGGCGATGGCGGCGGTGATGTCGTCTGCTTCGACACCGACTAGGGTGGCGCCCTCGGGCGCGTGGCCGATGAATGTGCCGCTGCCACAGCCCGGTTCGAGTACCGGGCCGCCGGAGAAACCCGCCGCACCTAGTGCATCCCAAACCGCAGACACCACGGCGGGGTCGGTGTAGTGGGCGTTGAGGATCGAGGCCTGGGCGCGACGATACTGCTCGGGGGTGAGCAGGCCGGCCAAGCGCGCTCGTTCGGCGGCGAAGTCTTCTGCGCGGGGGTCGAAGACCTGCGGGATGGCTCCCCACCCCGACCAGGCAGCCAGGATGCGCTGCTCGGGAAGGGTTGCCGGTCGACCGGCGTCGCGCAGGGTGTGCACCAGCTCGATGGCGGCGAGGTTGGCGCGGGCACGCGCTTTCGCACCTGAGGGCACCAGAACATCAGTGCTGGCCGGGAAGTCGGCAGTGCTGCGAAACTCCTCTGCCACGACGGCGGGTTGCGCCAGTGCAGGCTCGCCGGCGGCTGTAGCCACCGGCGGGTCGACTGCCGCGGTGTCCGCTGCGTCACTGCGCTCATCCGCGTGCGGCTCGGCGGCGCTGTCGGCGCCCATCTCGGAGCCAATATCGGCTGCGAGATCATCGGCCAGGTCGTCGGAAACATCGTCGGCAAGGTCGTCGAAGAGCGAGACCTGGGGGCCTACCGCTCGGGCAGTCCGTCCGCGCGCAGGTCGCGGTAGATCATCTGCGCCAACTCGGCGGTCAACGGGTCCTCGGGGCGGGCGGGTAGCGCCAAGCCGTCCTCGGCCCGGGCCGACGTCAGGTAGCCCGCCTTGATCCGAAACGGACCCGAAAAGTCCGGGGCCGGCCACAGACGGTCGATCAACGCTTCGAGGGCCTCGGTCGGCTCGCTCTGATGAGCCGGGTTCGTCCAGCGCTGCTCCCAGCTGAGCTGCGCCGGGTCTGAGATCGGGTCGGGGCTCTCCCACTCCGGGGTGGTCTCGTCGGTCTCGATCAGGTCGTACAGCTCGTTGTTCAGCACCGTCTGAGCTGCCTGCGCCCGGGCCGCCTGCAGCAGTGCCACCTTGGTCGCGTGATTCGGGGTCTGGCCGTGGCGCTGACGACTCCAGGCTGCGAGCGCCTTCTCCCACAGCTCCTCGGCCATACTGGCTGCCATCGAGCTGATTTTGTCCGCTTCGGCGGTCAGGAACTGGTTGCGGCGCTCCTGCGTCCATTCCTCGGGCAGGCTCAGATCTGTCGAGTAGACGGTCTGCACCGCCTTGAGAATCTCCGGATCGATCACCGTCACCGCCTGCCTCGTCGAGGATGCTGAACAGATCCGGCTGGTTCGGGTCCGGCGCTCTGTTGCGGCCCATATTGTCCTCTCCTGGCTGACAGTGGCGGGGTCTGGGTAGCCCCGAGTGGCGAAGAACGCCCGTAACCGCCGATCACTGATGCCCATCGGCACCCTCGGCGTCATGGCCGCCGACCAATGTCAACGTCGACGAGCGGCACCGCCGGATGACATCCACGCGAGGCCGCGTGCAGCAGTGCGTCCAGAACGCTTCGCGATCGCATCACCCGTCGCCGGCCGCGCCACCCGCAGCTGCACGACGAACTACGCCGACTCCAAGGGCGTACACGTACCCGCACGATGCCGGGGGTGAAAGCACCGTTGCTGGCGTTCTCGACGACCAGAGCACGAGACACTGGATTTTTCGTCATCACGTCGGCCTCGGCAGCGCCAGGGTCTTCCACGACCACTCCGGGACCTGTTCGAGCCGGCGAACCTGATCCGCGGTGAGCTGCCCACGGCGATAGGCGAGGCGCTGGTCGACTGTCCACTGGCCCAACGTCAACCCGTCAGCGGTGCGAAATCTGACCGGCGGCCTCGCGTGACCGCAATCGGTGACATAGCGACGGAACTCCGCGTAGTAGTCATCCCAACTTCGCCTCACGCTGCGCAGGCGCCAGCGCCACCCGGGCAGGGTCTCCAAGCGCGTCACTTGGTCGGCGGCAAGTCGTCCGCTGGCATAACGTCTGCGCTGAATAACCACCCAGCGGTATGCCGCGTCATCGGGGCCAGGGCTCGCGTGCCCGTGCTCGGCGGCATAGGCCACAAGATCACCGAAGTTCCGGTCCCACACTGCTTTCAGGCCCTGGGCAACTTGTTCCCTGCCGTCCCACACCCAACCCGGCAGCGTTCCCAGACGTTGAGTTTTCTCCGCTGACAGAAGCCCTGCTCGGTAGTCATCCCGTTGCCGGCCGACCCACCCGCCCAGGCTGAAACCGTCGGTCATGTGGTCCCGCGGCGGCCGGGCCTCACCGTGGGCGCTGGCGTAGGCACGTAGCAGCTCGAAGGCCCGTTCCCAGGAACCCGCGGCTCTCGCCTGTTCTGGCTCCCATTCCCAGCCCGGCAGCGCCTCAAGTCGGCGGGCCCTCTCCGGGGCGAGGACTCCTTCGCGGTGAAACTCGCGTTGCTTGCTGACCCAGACGCCAAGCCTGATTCTTCCCCCAGTCGACTTGTACTCCGGTTGCGCATGGCCATGGGTGTCGACGAACTGTTGCAGCGCGGAAAAAGCTTGGTCCCAAATGCGTTGATACTCCGCGGAGCGATCAGGGGTCCAGGTCCAGCCGGGCACGGCTTCGAGCAGATTCTGCCGGTGCAGTGGCAGGCGGCCCGATCGGTAAATCGCGCGCTGGCGATCAACCCATGTCCCGATGCTGCATCCGTCACGGGTTATGCGTTTGATTGGCTGCGCGTGGCCGGCCTCGGCGACGAACGCGAGGAGGGCTTCGTAGTTGCTGTGCCACCGCTGCTCACGGCGGCCATGATGGGGCACCGCTGTGATGTGGACGCCGCGCGGACGTGACGTCCGGTGGTGAGCCGACGTGCTCTGCCGGGCGAGGCTGCTGCTCATCGGGTTGTCCTCCTTGGGCTTTACCGCCGGTGCTCAGCGGCGGTCGTGATGGGTGTTGCTTGGCGCCCGCACCGGCAGGGACTGCTGGTCGCGAGTCCCAGTAGCGGATCCGCTTGTTGCTTGCCGACCTCAGGCGCTGCACCGCACCGCGCGAACGCAGCGCCTCCAGCGCCCGGTACACCTGGTCGACGACGAGCGGAGTCGCGCGGTCGCGGTTGAGCCACCTCATAACGTCGGTAGTGCTGACCGGGCAGCCGATGCGCTCTAGTGCGGCGAGCACGTCCGCGGTCAGTGGCGTCGCCGGCATGGATCGAATGTCGAAGGTCGGTGCGCAGCGGCGGCGCTGGGCGCAGTGAATAGGGCATCAAGACTGGCTATCTCGCGGTCCGCGTCGGGGTCGACTGTCGCGATCCAGGCGCGCCGACATGCGCCGACCTCGGTTGCGACGACGGCACCTTCGCTGTGGAGGCTGCGGAGCAGTCGGTAGATGGCTTCCTGGGTGGGCGGCAGCGGGCGCGTGCTGCCCTGTACGGCGACGGCCGGCGCGCCCTGGCGTAGCTGCGTTGTGGTCAGCGGGTGCGTCGAACAGCGCAGGGCGGCGATAAGGTAGTCCCGCAGGATTCTGTTGGCGCAGGTCCTCGCGCCCGTACTAGGCACTGGCCGACTCCGCGACAAACGCCCCGGTGCCCGGGAACGTGGCGTTGTGCATCGCTTCGCGGATCGCCAGACACCGTAGACGGTGCGCCTCGGGCTGATGATCCATCGCAGAAACCACCATCGCCAGCTGCCGGCGCGCAACGAGGTGCTCCTCGACCGAGGCGTGCGCTCCAGGCAGATCCACCCCTGCCCACACACCATCGGTGGCTCCCCGGGCCAGGGCGCTGCGGGCGCAGGCCTGGCGCAGTGGGCAGTTGCCGCAGATCCGCTTGCACTGCTTGGTCTTGCGGTAGTCGAACCAGTCCTCGGGGTCGGAGTAGTTGCAAAGCCCGTTGATCTCCATCTTGACCGGATTGGCTACTAGATGTGTCATGACACCACCTCGCAAACTGGTCTGTAATTGTGTGTTAGTTGTGCCCTTATTGAGCATGAGGTGATCATAACCCCACCGATCGGCATCTGTGCAGCACAAATCTTCAACTGTCCACGGCGGACGCCGACATATGGACGATCGCGCAGCCCAGCGCCAGCCAGGAACACCTCGGAAAAAAGGCGCTCTAACTGCGCTTATGAGGAGTATCCCCAGGCGAAGGTGGGCAGCGATGTAGCTCTGCACCGGCCCCAAAAAATTCTTCGCAAGTCGCCGCTCGGGGCGGACATATTGCGCCTTAGTTGGTCATTTGTGGCGCACTTAGGTGGGCGGACACGGGTCAAACCTGCGGACCCGGCACGTAGTCAGATACGTGTCTGTTCCGCCTGCATGTGGTTCACTTTCAGTGTGGGCAGCGACATCGACGAGGAAGCGGACGAAACCACGCCTGCCAGCGGCGATGCTCTTGACCCTTCGCTCGCGCGACTGCGGGACTGCGTTGCGCGTCGCCGCGCTGAGCTGGGGTTATCCCAGCGTGCGTTGGCCGAGATCGCCGGGGTGTCGCTCGGCACGGCAACCAGGCTCGAACGCGGGGCTGGCCCGCCTCGAGTGAGCACCGTGCCCAAACTGGAGGACGCACTGCAATGGCCGCGCGGCACGTTCCAGGCCATCCGCGACGGCGAAGATCCGCCGAAGGTGCCTCCGCGCGACCCCGATACCGGCGTCGACCGCACGGAAGTTCTCCAACAGCGCCTGGCCTCGGCCGGCGGGATGCGCAACGCCACCCAGTACGGTCAGGCGCTCTCCATCGCCTCGGCCGTCGTGGCCATCACCGCGGTCTGTCTGGAGGTACTGACCAGCGAGCTCAATGATCCCGGTGCACGCGCGGCGGCGCTCAACGCGCTCGACGCGAACATGCGCAAGATGGAAAGTCTGATCGCGGCCAGCCTGCCCGACGCCGAATCCTTTGACGACGCGATTGCCGTGATGCGCGAGGTGCACGAGAGCCGCGAGTCCATCCAAAAGGCTGCGGAGACACTCGAATAACGCGACCCAGGACGGGTCAGTATCCGCTGTAGCCGCCGCCGATGCTGGCGATGTGGACGTGGTTGAAGTGATTCTGGTTGGGGTCTCCGCGATCCGACATTCCCGACGAGCTGCCGTCCGCGTTGTGCTGAGTTTGGCGCCAGATCGCGTGATCGAGCCCGAGTTCTTGCGCGTTGGCTTGAACGAACTGCACCACCCGATCACCGAGCGCCTTGCCGGCGGGGGTGTCCCACTGCGGGATCATGACGTCGATGGCCAGCCCGGACGGATGCCACTTGAGCGAGTCTTGCCGGAACCCACCGATGTCTGTGATTTCGGGGAAGGCGGCACTGATTGCGCGGCTGAGACGGCGGGTGTACTTCTGCAGGCGCGACTCGTTCGCCAGACCTGGCCGGTCGAGCCCCGGCATACCCGGCACACCGGACGAGCTGGATCGACCGGACGACGATCTGCTCGCCAGTCCCGCCTTGGCGATCGGGGTGAACAGGCCGCCGAGGCCGCCAAGACCGCCGCCGCCGAAGCCGCTCATCGGCGATCCGCCGCCGCCACCCATGGGCATTCCCATGCCGCCGCCCATGGGCATGCCGCCGCCCATCGGGCGCCCGCCGTAACCACCACCAGCGGCGCGAATCATGTTCGCTAACGCGACGTTTCGCTGTTCGGATTTGGTGAGCA